>NZ_CAWPRX010000054.1:0-16941 GCF_963890365.1 Tychonema sp. LEGE 07196
GATTGGGAGAGGGGGAGAGAGGGAGATTGGGAGAGGGGGAGAGAGGGAGATTGGGAGATGGGGAGAGGATTTTTGATCGATCGTCGAAATCTACAATTTAAAGGCACAACAGCTTACCAAACCTCTAGCAATCACCCACAAATTATGTAGAAATACATCTGCGTAAATCTCCGTTAATCTGTCTTAAATCTGCGGTTGACAGACTCCATCAAAAGCTTGTGCTACGCAACCTTTTCACAAGCAAAACTTGAGCAACTAATGACTGCCAAATGATTGCACCATCACCCAATCTAAAATCTAAAATCTAAAATCGACAGACTGATGACTAATAAATTTCCTACAATTCTAGCTCTTGATTTTGACGGTGTGATTTGTGACGGACTAATCGAATATTTCCAAACAGCTTGGCGTAGCTACTGTCAAATTTGGAAACCAGCCGAAACAGTCCCCGATCCTGATTTAGCTTTAAGTTTTTACCGAGTGCGACCCGCCATCGAAACTGGTTGGGAAATGCCCCTGCTGATCCGCGCGCTGCTGACCGGAATTACCCCAGAGCAAATCTTGCTGGACTGGCCCAATATTGTCCCGCATTTATTGACCGAAAATAATTTAAAAGCCCAGTCTGTCAGCGCTATGTTAGATGGACTGCGCGATCGTTGGATTGCTGAGGATTTAGCTGGGTGGCTGTCTTTGCACCGCTTTTATCCGGGAGTAGCCGAGATCCTGCACTCGTTGCAAGAGAGTTCGGTCAAAGTGGCGATCGTCACTACCAAGGAAGGTCGTTTTGTGCAGGAACTTTTGCAGCTAGCGGGCGTACAAATGCCGTCAGAGTTGATTTTTGGCAAAGAATACAACAAGCCGAAACACCAAATTTTGCGGGAATTTTTGGCAGCTTCAGGCAAAGATGCGACTATTTGGTTTGTGGAAGACCGGTTAAAAACTTTGCTATCGGTGAAGCAGCAGCCGGATTTATCTCAGGTGAGGTTATTTTTGGCTGATTGGGGTTACAATACTTCGGCCGAACGGGAATCGGTGGCTCAAAATCCACCAGTTCAATTGCTTTCTCTGTCTCAGTTTGCCGGAGATTTTGCCGATTGGCTCCCCGACGAATATTGATGTTAGACTTGTTGGCAATTAGGTTTTTTTCTGTGAGCAGAGTCAAAAAAAATTTGAAATTTTACACTTTTTTGGTTGACTTTTGCGGCGCTGCTATGGTATTATTATATAATGGGATGGTTGCGTAAAAAATATTTTGTCATATATTTCCATTATAGTATAAATATAACATAAACTTCCCAACAAATCAAGGATACCGAAAAAAAAAATCGATTTTTTTTTCTGACGAGCGTAATAAAATAGGTTCGATCGTTCGGAATGCCAGTCCTTCTTTTCCAAGTTCTTCGCATCGGAATGCCAGTCCATCTTTTCCCAAGGACTTACATTCCGATGCAAAAAAGCAATCTGAGGCTTAAAACCAATGCTAGATTTAACTAAAGCGGCTAAGGCAATGCACGGAATGAGCCAACATTTGAATGTGGAAGCGGCTGCGGCTCGCCAACGTTTGGAAGTGGCTCAGAATTTACTAGCAAAGGCCGCAGCGGGACAGGACAATTTGGTGGAATTGCAAGAAAGTTGGCGCGATCGCACTTTATTCAATGCTGCAACTCCGATCGAGCCTTTGGGCGATCGCACCTACATCACCGCACCCCCCGCCGCTCACACAGTATTCGCTACAGACGGATCGCAAATATCGCCTAACCATCACGAAATAGCCTACTGCTACCTGCTAAACATCGGCACAGTCATGCTGCACTACGGCCAAAGCCGCCACCCAGTTTTAGATAGCGTGCCCGAGGTTTTCTACAAACCCGAAGACTTGTATGCTTCGCGACAGTGGGGAATTAGAACCGAAGAATGGATGGGATACCGGCGCGCCGTTTCCGAAGCAATTGCTTTGGCCGAAATGGGCTGCGATTGGGCAAAAGTTAATAATAACAAATTGCCCGTGCCAGCTTTAGCAATGGTAGACGGTTCCCTGATTTATTGGTTTTTGGAACAGTTACCCAGCGAAGCCCGCGATCTAATTTTGCAGCCAATTTTAGAAGCTTGGGACAAATTGCGCTTAGCAAAAATTCCCCTATTAGGATACTTAAGCGCTTCTCGCAGTAGCGAAACCTTATCTTTTTTGCGGTTTCAAGCTTGCACCCACGAAGTACCAGACTGCATGACAAACTGCCCGAACGTCGGATTTGCCGCCACAATTTCTTTCGCCGAAAAAGCACCTTGTCAAGTATTTGAACCCTTGCGCGATGCCATTTTGTGGGCAACAGTCCTCTCGCCCGGACAAAGAAGCCCCTTGTGGAAATCCCAAGCTCGAATTTTAGATTTATACGGCCTGAATACCGTCTATTTTTGTTACGTTCACGTCGGCACAGAAATTGCTAGAATAGAAGTGCCGGAATGGGTAGCACAAGATGCAGCACAGCTAGATTTAACCCTAGGAATGATGCTGGCTCAAGTACACAAAGGCGGTGGCTATCCCGTGACGCTGGCAGAAGCCCACAACCAAGCAGTTGTCACCGGGGGCGATCGAACTCGCTTTTTCGCTTTGTTAGAACAGCAAATGATCAAAGCAGGTTTAAAAAATGTCGGAATTTCTTACAAAGAAACCCGGAAGCGCGGCAGTATTGCTTAAATTTAAAATTAGAGTTAAAAATGTTGTTATAGCACTTATCAGAAAGATCAGGTATGCCTTATGCTTTTAGGCCCGATGCCCGATGCCCGATTCCCGACAGTACCTCATCTTTCGCTTGAAAAGTTATATATGCCAATAGAATTAATTATCTTAATTGCTTCCTTACTTGTATCTTGGCTAGTATTTAATTGGGCTTTTAAAGTATTGAAAGCCAGCGCCAGCACAGCGATTTCTCTCGCAGCAATTGTGCTGGCGATGCAGTTATTGTTTGGCATCGGCCCAAACCAGCTTTTCCAACATATAATTCACCTGCCCGAAACCCTTGGGAAAATAATTTCGGGCAAGTAATCCGATTTTTGATTTTTGATTCTTTTAAATACCCGACTTCTTCAAGAAGCCGGGTATCTGGGGATTCCGAAAATTTTCCCTCTTATCGATAATTCATCCGTGTATCCGTGTCAAAATCCGTGTCGTGCCTTCCTTCTATTAACTTCCCAACATTTGCAACTTGTACAAACTGGCATACAACCCTTCTTGCTGCAACAATTCTTCGTGGGTTCCAGACTCTACTAACTGCCCGCGTTTGAGCACCAAAATACGATCGACATTTCGGATAGTCGAGAGCCTGTGGGCAATGATTATAGCCGTTCTGTCCTCCATCAAACGCTCCAAAGCCTCTTGAATTAAAGCTTCCGTCCCCACATCCAAACTAGCAGTAGCCTCGTCTAGAACTAAAATATTGGGATTGCGAATCGCCGCACGAGCAAACGCTAATAATTGCTTTTGTCCCCCCGAAAGATTCGTTCCCCGTTCCCGCAATTGCGTGTCATAACCTTGAGGTAACTGTTCGATTAAACGAGCAACATTAGTCTTTTCTGCTGCTGCTTTAATTTCCTCAATAGAGTAATTTTCTCCCAGGCTAATATTGCTCTTCACATCGCCAGCAAATAGAAAGCCATCTTGAATAATCACGCCTACGTGTCGGCGCAATTCTGCTTGAGGCAAATCGCGAATATCCACACCATCAATTAGAATGCGTCCTTGCGTCGGCTCGTAAAGGCGGCACAGGAGACGGATAATCGAACTTTTGCCCGCACCGGTGGGGCCTACTAATGCTACTTTTTCGCCGGATGCGATCGTAAAATTGAGGTTTTGCAGGACGTATTCGTTATCTTTGTAGGCAAACGACACATTGTCAAATTGGATTTCTCCTGATGCGAATTCATTCGATGGTCGATGGTCGATGGTCGATGGTCGATTGTTAATTGATAGACGATATTCTGAAGTTTTGGGACTTGGATTATTATCTACCAATTCTGGCTCAGTTGAAGATAAGTTATAGGAAATTGTCTCAGGATGACCGGTAATTAACAGCGGCGAATAATATTCCCTTCTTCCCTTTTTCCTCTTTCCTCTTCCCTCTTCCCTCTTTCCTCTTCCTTCTTCAGTCTGTACGATAGTTCTATCTTGAATTTCGATCGGTTCGTTAAGAATATCGCTAATCCGTTCGACAGCGGTAAATCCTGCTTGAATCGCGGTAAATTTCTCGGCAAATTGGCGCAACGGATCGAAGAGACGCTGAGCAAATAAAATAAATGCCGAGAGAGTACCAAAGTTAAGATTACCTTGCAGAACTTG
The DNA here is from genome assembly GCF_963890365.1 of Tychonema sp. LEGE 07196. NCBI lineage: Bacteria > Bacillati > Cyanobacteriota > Cyanophyceae > Oscillatoriales > Microcoleaceae > Tychonema > Tychonema sp. LEGE 07196. The sequence continues at coordinate 4,334 of NZ_CAWPRX010000054.1, forward strand.
TTCACCGCCCAGCCACAAAACGGCTCCAATTGCCACTAAAGCAATCCATTCCAATGTCGCAGATACCGCAGAGTCGTAAAAGATTGTGGTGTCAACTGCTTTGATGTAGCGTTTGTTGGTGACTCTAAACAATTCTGAGTTGAATCTTTCGCGGCGGAATAGCTGCACTACGCCAATACCAGTCAGGTTTTCTTGCAGTTGGGCGTTAAGATCGGAAAGTTCTTCTCTGGTAGTGTAATTTGCGCGGCGATATTGGTTTTGAAAATAAACGATTAGTGCAGTAATTGGTATCATGATTGTCACCAACATTAAAGCTAGTTGCCACTGCATGGTAAACATGAAAATGGCAATTACTAAAATTGAAAATAAATCGCTAACAATCCCGATCGCCCCGCTCGAAAATACTTCTCCCAAAGCTTCGACATCGCTGGTAAGGCGCGTCATCAATTTACCGACAGGAGTGCGATCGAAAAATCTCACTGCTAGCGATGTGACGTGGGCGAACAAATCATTTCTAATATCAGTTGTAATTATTTGCCCTACTTTCGTGACTAAATAGCCTTGAACTGATTGCAGTCCCAATCTAAATGTTATAGTTAGCATCAGCAAAACTGCTAACACGTTTAATGCAGTAGATAAAGGCAATCCCCGCAAAAATTCATAGGTAGGTTCCGCTCGAATTACCGAAATTGCCTGTCCGATCAGAATCGGTTGAATTGCTCCTGAGACTGCTAGCGGTACTAATAGTGCGATCGAAATAATCAGCAAGCGTTTGCTGCGGGTTGCGTAAGATGCCAACCTCATGAATAACCGCCAGTCTGTTTCCTGGCCGGATTTGTTTTTGGTATCTGCTACTGGTGAGGAAATGGTCATTCGATTTTAGATTTTAGATTTTAGATTTTAGATGGCAGAAGCGATTCTGCTAAATTTGGGGGCTTTTGCTGGGGATACTGAGCTTTTTTGCTCCGCAGCTTATAGGGCGAGCGCTTCCTCGAAGTTCACTCAGTCTTTGAGCAGAAAGAGTGTAAAATATATCCAAGTAATAATTGTAGCAAATGCAGTCAGTTAAATTATGGAATCTTCTCTACCTACAGAAAATTATTTCTCCCGACATATAGAAACACCTAGATTGTATCTGAGACAATTTACGCCAGACGACTTAGATGAGCTTTACCGCATCTACAGCGATTCAGAAGTGATGAAGTACCTGAGTGAAGGCGTCAGAAATAGAGAAGAAACAGCAGCAGATTTATTTGGGATAATCGCAGATTGGGAAAAACACGCTTTCGGTTTGTGGGCTGTTGTCAATAAAGAAAATAACCAATTGATCGGCGACGGGGGACTTCGCTTCTTAGGCAAAACATCTGAAGTAGAAGTCGGTTACGTCTTAGCAAAAGCGTATTGGGGGAAAGGTTTAGCTGCGGAAGTTGCAGCGGCCAGCATCAATTACGGATTTGAAGTATTGAAAAGAGAAAAAATTGTCGCTATTGCAGATACCGAAAACAGATCCTCGCGGCGGGTAATGGAAAAAGTGGGGATGAAATACCAGCATAACTTTGACGATGGCGATCGCGATCGAGTATATTACTCTATCTCGCGAGAAACCTACAAGTCAAAAGTAGTTGTGTAGGTGTGCATTGCACACCTTACTGCATTTACATTACTCACATCACAATTTGTAATTGTTGCCTGCTGCTACGAAGTTTTTTGCAATTGCTTGTTAACCTTGAGAATCTTCTTAGCAAAATACTCTTTTCGGTGTCCCAATCTTTTAGCTACATCCAACCCTTTTTGATAGGATTCCAAAGCTTTATCGTAAGCCTTCATCTCTTGATAAACTTGACCGATATTGTCGTAAGCATTCATCAATCCATAGAAATTGTAAGCCCGCTCTTCCAGCAGCAACTGCATTTGATAAATCCGCAAAGTCGGCTCCCACTGCTTTTGCGCTCGGTAAAGCAATGCTAATTTGTCTAAAGCTTCGCTAGCCTGAGCGTACTGTTGAAGGGGGACGGCTAAATTGTAAGCTTCCTGATAGTATTGAGCTGCTAAGTTGATTTGACCTATGGTTTGGTAATCGGTGGCGATCGCAATTTTTAGCGGCGGTATAGCGCTGGGATTTTGTAAGTTAAGATACACAGATGCTAATTTTTCCCGGGCTGCGATCGCCTTTAGGGGCTGTTTCGACTGCTGGTAAACGTAGGCCAACTGTCTCAAAGCATCCACCTCAGTTGGAGCAGTTACAGGCTGTGGCGGCGCGCCGTTTCCCGCCGACAAAACAGAATTTGACACCGCAGCATTAGCCGCAAATAAAGCGCGGTTTTCCTGAATTAAACTTGCCAATTCCTCATACACCGGAGCCGCTTTCTCGTAACTCAACCAATTGATGTGAATTAGCCCGAGAGCCTTCAAAATCTGACCTTGAGCCAATATATCTTGGTTTTGGCGCGCATTTTCGAGAATTTGTTGGTAAACTTCTACAGTCGGGCCCTTAGCCCGCACCTGCTGAAAAGCCGCAGCCAAAGCCTGGAGCAAATCAAGATCGATCGGTACTTGCGATTTCACTTGTTTGTAAATTGCTTCGAGCCGTTTAGTAATCAACTGTAGTTCGAGGTTTTTACTGCTACTCCAAGCAACACTTCCCACCCGACTCAAAGCAGCAATTTCCGCCGCCGGGCCGAGATACCTACGCAGCCGCAATTCTCGGAACCAAATATCAAAAGCACCAGCCCCATCTCCAGCTTGTAGTTTAGCCGCTGCTTCTAAGTTTAACTCCTCCAAAGCCGCTGTCAGTTCGTCCCGCTGACTGCTGCTCAAAGGCTCACTGGCGGGAGCTAGCGGATCGGGGGTGGTAATTTCTAGAGGATTAGGAGAAAATTGATCGAGGCCCGGTGGATTAGTTTGGGCGCTAGCAATAGAACCAGCACACAGCCACAAAAAAAGCAAGCACCCAATTGGTACAGAATTTCTCATAAAAGAAATATGACTGCCGCGATTCGGCATCCCTGCTGGAAACATCAAATTTTGCATATCTACAAAATGGTATAAATTATGTCACAAAGATGGCACAAAAGCAAACTGTTCAACAAGAGCAAGAAAATAAAATTTAGCATACTGAGCAATTATTGGGATTTTAAGGCGTTGGGCGATCGGATTTTGCGCTTATTCAGTTTAACCCTAATTCTGTTAACCATATGCACCGCTTGCGCGCCTCCTGCAGTTGCTAAAGACCGCTCTTTTCCTGAAATGTCCCTGGAATTTTTGGGAGAGTATCAATTGCCAAAAATGAATTTTGAAGGAACACCAGTCGGCGGCTTGTCAGGAATTACCTACGATCCAAAAGGTATTAGTGGCGTGACTTCCAAAGCTTATCGATTTTACGCTCTTTCCGACGACAAGAGCGAAAACGGAGAAGCCAGATTTTACAGTCTCCGACTCGATCTCGCCTCCAGCGATCCAGCAAATATTCGCCTGAAAAAAGTTGCCGTTGAAAGCGTTACCTCCCTCAAAAAAACAGACGGTGAAACCTTTGCTTGGGGTTCCATAAATCCCGAAGGCATCGCCCTTTCTCCCCGCAATTCAGTATTTGTCGCTAGCGGAGGCTTTACTCATGCTAACATCCCTCCTTTTGTCGGCGAATTTGACCTCACAACCGGGAAATTGCGGGGTAATTTACCTATTCCCAACCGCTACATTCCCGATGCCAGCGATGAAGAACAGCAGCAAGGAGTGCTGGACAATTCAGGTTTTGAATCTTTAAGCATCGACCCAGAAACCTTTAGTCCGGGAGGTCTCGATCCATTTCGCTTGTTCGCAGCGACGGCAGCGCCATTAATGCAAGATGCAGACCCGGAACAAGCAAGCAAAATACGCATCTTACATTATATCATCGTCGATAAAACGCCGCAATTAGTCTCAGAAAATCTTTACCAGCTAGACCAAGTTCCCATGAGTTTGTTGAACAATTTAACAGAATTAGTAACTGTTGGCGGCGGTCAATTTCTGAGTTTAGAACGTTCTTTTGGGCTGTCGGGATACAGCGCTAGAATTTATCAAGTAGCGGCTGGAGCGGCGACAGACACTTCGAGAATCAAGAGTTTTAAAGGAAGCATGGCAATGGTCGAGCCTGTGAGGAAAAAGTTGCTGCTCGACTTGAGCGAACTGGGAATTCCGCTGTACAATTTAGAGGGAATGACTCTCGGGCCGCAGTTGCCAGACGGCAGTCAAAGTGTTGTTTTAGTCAGCGATGACAATTTTGATGAAGCAGAGAAAACTCAATTTATTTTGTTGAGCTTAAAAAAGAAAAATTAGATTGTAAATACTGTACTGAACTGTCAAGCGTCTCGTCATTGGAAGTGAAGTGCTCGGAAGCAAAGCAATCGCAGGTGTAACAAGTGTTACGCAAAAAAAGAGATTTTTTTCAGAATTCATCAACAATCTGGAAATTATCTGCGTACAAGCTGCCGCGCATTTAAATTAGAACTCTGGATGAAAAGGACTTTTGTAATAGTTCTATAGCGGTTCTCAACCTTTGTGAGGTATGCCCAATGCCCTATGCCCAATGCCCTATGCCAACTCCTAGCACCTAATGTTACTGAGAAAGGCTATATTGTATATCCAGGGCGGGCTTGGGGGCTTAACGCACAAAATTTGGATTGTTTTTTGACAGACAATTTAACTGCTAACAGGCCGCTCTTTCTCGCTCTTCCAGGAGCGAATATTTATACAAGAAATCTCTTGTATAACGGCCGTCTTGGCTGTTCGCAAAAGTTAAATTTACAATAGCTTGTTACTTGTTTCCCAAATATCCTGCCATTCCTCCTCCGAAAGCGGCTGTACTTCCAAATCAATCTCAAAACAGCGACAAGCCGCCGCACTCAAAACATCTATTACAGTTGCAATCAAATCATCTCCTCCTTCAGATAGAGGTAATTTCACAGGAATTAATTTTTCGTCAAAAACTCGATCGAACAAACTAACATCCGGTTGCAAACGCATCGAACCGTGCTGCAAAATAGCATCGCCCCGGCGCAGTTGCGCGCTACCAATTAACTTGCAACCATCAGCCGTAACTAAATCAGCACCCGTCGCAGTACCAAAACAATTCGGATTGTGAATGTAACCCCGTTTAGCTTCCCCGTAGTGCAAGTCTAAACCCATCGCCCTCCAACCCTCAATTAAAAACTCGCAAATAGTCTGATAAGCTTTCAGGCGACTGCTTCCAAATCCTGACGCTACCACTGCATAAGTTAAATCTCCTTGGTGGAGCACGGCGCGCCCGCCGCTAGGCCTCCTCACCAATTCTACAGGCATTCCCTGCCAAGATAGCTGCTCCCAAAACTCCGGCCAGCGCTGCTGGTGGTAGCCCAAGGAAATCGCCGCTGGTTGCCAAGTGTAAAATCGCAGAGTTGGCGGATGTTTCTGGGCTAGATGCTGTTGCAGCAGCCATTTGTCGATCGCCATCTGCAACCTCCCAGACGCTGACAGCAGCGGAATTAAACGCCAAACAGAATTAACCATCAGTGTCTGCTCCTGAGTTTATAGTCAATATTCGCAGAATGTTTTAAACTTAATAACAGTTTTTGGGCCTGTCTTCAAAGTTGGTGCAAGTTTCAAGCCCGTAGGTGCTTGAGAAATAAATAGCAAAATTAATCGCAGAACCATGAGCAACAGTGTAATTGTCATTAACGACGAAAAGTTTGAAACAGAAGTGCTGAAAGGAGAGCAACCAGTGCTTGCCTATTTTTGGGCGAGTTGGTGCGGGCCTTGCAAACTGATCGCGCCTTCGATAGACTGGGTAGCGGCAAACTACAGCAACCTGAAAGTGGTTAAGATGGAAATTGACCCCAATCCTAATACTGTTAAACAGTATAAAGTTGAAGGAGTCCCAGCACTTAGATTGTTTAAAAATGGCGAAGTAGTGCTTTCCCATGAGGGAGCTATTACTAAACAAACTCTGATCGGTTTGCTCGAAGGTCACTTATAAAAATGTGAAGTGATTCGGGAGTTTTCAACTCCCAATTCACAACCATTTAAATTCCTAAAACTTGATAAAAATCTCTCTTTGCTTGTCGCTCTTTTTATCTTGCTCTGCCCCCTCTGCGTTCTCTGCGGTTAAATTTAAAAAGATGCTCTGGCAAACAAATTAAAAGCCTGAGTTATTAGCAATTTAAAATCAGGAAGTCAACTCTTATAATTTAAACATCTGCCACATTTCTCTCTCCCGAAGCGGCGAGGTAAACAGAGGCAGAGCCTCCGAATTTGCATTATTAGGCAGAGCCTGGTAACGAGCAAACTCTTCCTGGTGACAAGCAAAAATGCTTTTTACAAAGCCGGAAATGTTCTGTTTATTTTGTTTCAATGCGTAGGTGCTAAAACAATCATTAACGTCTCAAAAATACACAAAAAATATGCAATTTGCCAAACGTTTAGAATCCCTGCAATTTAATGTATTTGCCGATATGGATCGGGCAAAGTCTCTCGCTAAAGCAGGGGGGGAAAAGGTGATAGATTTGTCTCTGGGTTCTTCCGATTTGCCTGCGGCGGCTCATATTACAGATGCGATCGCCCATTCTTTGTCTGACTCGAAAACTCACGGTTATTTGCTGTTTAACGGGACGCGAACTTTCCGGGAAGCAGCAGCTTGCTGGTACGAACAAAAATTTGGGATTTCAGTCAATCCAGAAACAGAAGTGCTGCCGTTAATTGGTTCGCAAGAAGGCACGGCGCATATGCCTTTAGCTGTACTCAACCCCGGAGATTTTGCTTTGCTGCTCGATCCGGGTTATCCTTCCCACGCGGGCGGCGTGCATTTGGCGGGCGGTCAAATTTATCCGATGCCAATATTAGCAGAAAATCAGTTTTTGCCGGTTTTTGAAGATATTCCGATGCCCGTGCTGGCTCAGTCGAAGATGATGGTTTTGAGCTATCCTCACAATCCTACAACTGCGATCGCCCCGCTGGCTTTTTTTGAGAAAGCCGTGGCTTTTTGTCGCCAACACGATCTGGTTTTAGTACACGATTTCCCCTATGTGGATTTGGTGTTTGACGATGCTGCAGGGGCGGTGGATGGTGCGCGCGCGGCCTCGGAGGATATCGAGAAAAAGCGTAAATTGATGGCACCGTCAATTTTTCAAGCCGATCGAGATAAGAGTGTGGCGATCGAGTTTTTTACACTATCTAAATCCTACAGCATGGGGGGTTTTCGAGTCGGATACGCGATCGGCAACTCCGAGCTAATTGCAGCCCTGCGACAGATCAAAGCCGCAGTAGACTTCAACCAATATTTAGGAATTTTGAACGGAGCGGTCTCCGCATTAACAGGCCCTCAAGATACCGTCAGAAGCAGTGTAGAAACCTTCAAAAAACGGCGGGATAGCTTTGTCAGCGCCCTACAAAACATCGGCTGGGAAGTACCCGTACCCCCCGCCACCATGTACGTCTGGGCGAAACTGCCCCAACCTTGGACATCTGATTCCATCAAATTTTGCACTCAGCTAGTAGAGAGTACAGGAGTCGCAGCTTCCCCCGGTGCCGGTTTCGGGAAATCAGGAGAAGGCTACGTGCGATTTGCCTTAGTCGAGCCGCCAGAAATTTTAACAGTTGCAGCGAGCAAAATTGCGGAATTTCTCAATTAGAGTTGCGCTGCATTCAATCGCTCTGTTTTGGGCAAATAATCTGCGTTTATCGGCATTGATCTGCCTTATATCGTTTCCGGTTGCATCGGAATAATAAAATCGAGTCAACAGTCAACAGTCAACAGTCAGTAGGGGCGGTGGATGGTGCGGGCCCGCCCTCTTAACAGTCAACAGTCAACAGTCAACAGTCAACAGTCAACAGTCAACAGGAGTGCAACCGGAATTGATATTACATCTGCGGTTTTGCGATCGGCTTTTTTGAATTTAATACCAATTCTTAAAAGTATGGCTACTTTTGAAAATTGGTATAATTTCCCACTACTAGCACTTACGCAAGGGCGATCGTAAACCGGGTTTTTTACAAAATACACAGGTTATAGCCCGCCACAACCATCAAAAACCCGGTTGCGACTCGAAATCCGCAAGTCTTCTATCGTTATTTCTACCTAAAGGAATAGATATTTTCATACAAGATATGTGAAAATCTATTTTTAGAAATGTTAACGCGAGACATCTTGGGAATTGTCAGTTCCGCTTACCCACTCTAAAAATCCTTGAAATGAATTTTGTCTGGGCAGCGATTGTTCCGTAGCTGCGATCGCGCATCCCAAAAATACCACGCTTCCCAAAATTGCCAGCAGCGGAAAATGCTTGCCGAACCCAAAGTCTCGCTGGAGGCGAGCTAGGGGCCGGCTCTGACGCCTGAGCATTTTTCCTACTGTCATTTGTTTGAGACTAAAAGGATCGCGCACAAAATGACCGCTCCTGCTAATTACCATGTGGGAATGGCAGTGGGGACAAGTGAACAGTCCGCTGACCATTCCAACGGGGCCGAGGACGCTGGAACGGTTGCAAATCGGGCAAGTGACAGAATGGGTGTTATAGGTGGGAGCGTTCATAACTGTTTTTCTGGAGTAAAAAAACTAACAACCAATTGAGAGCTTGTGTAACGCCAAAGGCATAAACCTTTACAGGCACTTTATCCTTAATTCCTAGTTTACAGCCGCGATCTGGTCGATCGGATCTCACTGCTCGAAAAAACCTTCAAATTGCCAATCGCGCAACGAGTGCAAGTCGGGATGGCAGGTGAGATTGTATTGCAGCGGAGTCACGGTTATTCTGTTGTCGCGGATAGCTTGTACGTCTGTAGGAATAGCATGAGCCACCGACGGATCGGCGCTTTCTTCTACATCTTCTAACAATTCCCCAGCCAGCCAATAATAAGTTTTGCCGCGCGGATCTGTGCGCTTTTGAAATATGTCGAAATAGCGGCGAATGCCTTGACGGGCGATCGCCACTCCGGTAATTTCTGCTTGTGTCACCGCTGGTATGTTGACATTCAACAGCGTCGGTTTAGCCATTGGCTGTTTTTCCAACTGTCCCAGCAAGGTGACAGCAAAATCCACCGCCGGCCCAAATTCCTGCGAAGTATAGCTGGCGAGGCTGAAAGCAATGCTGGGAATGCCTTCCATGATTCCTTCCATTGCTGCCGAAACCGTGCCAGAACAGATGATGTCCGTACCTAAATTCGGCCCGTGGTTGATCCCGGAAAGCACAAAATCCGGCGGTTGCTCAAGTAAAGCCCACAAACCTAATTTCACGCAGTCGGCGGGAGTGCCCGAACAAGCCCAAGCTTTGATGGCGGGATCAAAAACAGATTCGATAATTTCGGCGCGGATGGGTTGGTGCATGGTGAGGCCGTGGCCCGTAGCGGAGCGCTCTCTGTCGGGACAAACTACGCTCACGTCGTGGCCTGCGGTGGCGAGAGCGTTGGCGAGGCTGCGGATGCCTTGGGCAAAGATGCCGTCGTCGTTGCTAATTAAAAGTTTCATTGAAATTTTTTTACAGGCCTGAGAATAATCTTAAACTAGATTCAACTAGGGCGATCGCTCGACTTTGAAACCTCAATTCTGCAGACAATGGTTTAACCGGACTCAAACAAAAACAGAGTCGAAAAAGTATTCAAATCTTTCTGATTCACCTAGAAGTAAGAGCCGCATCAAGGCGAACTCGCCAGCGCTGCTGGTTGCAGGTAAACACTCCGGTTTTTGCCACCCTTGCCAAACGGATACCGAGGGTGCAAGGAGATATAGCTGTTCTCACTCTCGATGAGGTATCTATCGATCCCTCAATTCCTCAATTCCTCAATCCCCGAATCCCTCAATCTAAAATCTAAAATCTAAAATCCACTGACTTCTCACCTTTGTGAGAAAGGCTATAGCCTTTCGAGATCTCCTATGAGATACTATCCGGGATAGGGCATAGGCCGCCGTGGGCATGGGGCATAGGCCGCCGTGGGCATAAGGCATAGGCCGCCGTGGGCTATCCTCACCACGCGATCGAACCGCTATATGCAAGACTACCCGCTGACTACAAAATCTGCTTAAATTCCCAGAATGTACTGGCTGTATTTTTTGGGCAAAACTTTCTGCAAGATGTAAATAATCGCCAAACAAGCCAACAACGTCCCGGTAACTAAAAAGCCGAGTTTCAGCAGCGGATGTACGGGTTCAATAAATTTATAAAACACTAACAACACATATTGCACGACTGTCGAATCTAGCAGATATATAGAGAATGAATAAGCAGCTAATATTTTGACAGACCCAGATACTTTATCGGGAAATGCGAGCCTTTTAGAAAATGCCAGGACTGACAAGACGAATAAAATTGCGTATCCTTGAGCAGATATTTTAAAAAACGATCGCAGAAACCATTCCTCCGCATTAACTTCGCCGAGCAGGTAATATTCCCAAATGCTTGCTAGATAAAATAGGATAGTTGCTCCTAAAATTTGCATTTTTCTGCGTTCTAGAACGGGTTTGATTTTGTCATAGGTTGAACCCAAAAATAGACCTGCAGAAAATGGCCAAATCCAACTAAAAATCCAGCGCTCCATCAAAGGTAGAGGTATTGATATGTATTTGAAAACTGCCAGGTAAAAAAATATGGTAAAAATTGTTTGAATTGTTAAACCCAAGATTAAAACTTTTCGGGGTTCTAAAATTTTTAAGTTTACTAGGAGCCACCACCAACCGTAGCATTGAACAATTACAATGATGAAATAATAGGGAGGTATTACTGAACCTATCAAGATATCTCTGAACAATGACAATAAATCACTTTTTGGGAGCGATCCCCAACTATTTAAGATATACAAAGCTACTGACCAAAACAAAATAGGGAGACATAATTCTTGACAGTCTTTTTTTGAATATCTGTGCGGGATTATTTTGATTGTCGGTTTTGTTGGTGAGGAAAAAACCGCTCAGCAGTAAAAATGCAGGTACGCAGAACAGTTGCAATGTGTCGATCGCGATAAACAGTATTCGGTCATCGCGAAATGCCGAGAATCCAGCATGAATAATCACAACACCGACGATCGCTAAAGCTCGGATTAAATCAAATTCAGCGAACCGATTAGAAGCTTTCTGCATGGTAAAAAGTAGATGCCACAAATTAGGGTCAAATCAAAAATTTTCTGTCTTACGGGCTTTAAATCTAGCATAAAATATTATTTTTGCTCCTATATTCACAAAACTTATACCAATTCAAAAAAATCTTGCTACAATCCTCAATCTGATAACAATGATTAAATTTTTCACATTCACAAAGTGGGGAGTCTGACACTCGACGGTGCCGTTTCTCTATAACTCGATCGCCCGATTTTGCGCCAAGTCTGCCGGAAAGGGCAATAGCGTTGTTCTACCACTGGGACGATCGCCTACAAATTCAAAAAATTACCCCTAAGTCGCCGTTTCGTCAAAAACAGTTAGCTAACCGTTGTTGTGATGGATGTGCGACGCAGAAACATTATCCAACCGATCGCGCCCGTTGCGGATCACGCGCAGCATATCGCTGAGCTTGTGCTCGATATTATCTAGCACTTGGTCAGCATAATCGTCCGCGCCGTTTTGAATTTCCTCGCATTCAGCCATCGCCCTAACTCTCATTTCTTCCAGTTCCTCTTGAGCCTGGTAGCGAATTTGTTCGACTTCCGCCAGCGTCGCCTGCTGAATTGCCTCGCAGTCGAGCAAAACTTGCTGTCGCAACTGATCGGCTTCGATCTTCGCCTGCTGGATCAGGCCCATATCGTTTAAAAGTTCTGCGGCTCGCTGTTCTGCTGCTTCTATCACTTCCTGAGCGTAGATTTGGGCTTCTTCGAGCAGTTCGTCCTTGTGCCGAATGATTATCTCGGCTTCCCCAAAGGCGATCGGCAAATTTAGTCTCACCAAATCTAGCTGATCGAGCAACTGCTCTTCATCCACCAGAGTGCGTCTGGTCAGAGGAATGCGCGGACTGTCGAGAACAATTTCCTCAAGCCGGTTCAATTCCCGCTGGATGTCTACTCCTGGGGTTCGGGTGGGTTCTCCGAAAGCGGCTGTGTTCTGAGGTGATTCATTCTCAGCGCTGCCGGCGGTAATATCGGATTCGATGCGATTTGGTTCCTGCTGGCGTAACATTTGTAAATATCTAGGGCGACGTGTTTCGGAACAAGATGATCTACGGAGCCACCAAACTTGGCGATTTCTTTAACTACACTACTACTTAAAAAGCTGTACTCGTTAGAAGTTGCCAAAAAAACTGTTTCAATTTCGCCCAGAAGGGTTTTATTGGTGTGGGCCATCTGGAGTTCCATTTCAAAATCTGTTAATACCCGGAGCCCCCGCAGCAGCACTTTGGCTTGTCGAATCTTAGCATAGTTTACTGTCAAACCCTCAAAACTGTCTACTTCTACGTTTGACAAGTGTTGGGTACAGCACCGGATCTGCTCGATCCGCTGCTCTACGGTGAACAGAGGGGTTTTGCTGGGGTTTTTGACTACGGTAACAATTACCCGATCGAACAATTTGCAGCCCCGCTCGATAATGTCTGCGTGACCAAAGGTAATGGGGTCAAAACTGCCTGGATAGATTGCAATCACGAGTTGGGCCCAACGGGGAGAGTGAGGGAGTGGGAGAGGGGGAGAGG
>NZ_CAWPRX010000055.1:0-111209 GCF_963890365.1 Tychonema sp. LEGE 07196
CTCTCCCCCTCTCCCCTCTCCTCCTCTCCCCCTCCCGCCTTAACTGCGGGATTTGGCGACGATCGGAATCTCGATCGCAAACTCAGTCCCTTCTCCCACTGCAGATATGCAATCCAACCTCCCGCCGTGTTTGTCCACCACAATTTGATAACTAATTGACAGCCCCAAACCAGTCCCGTGCCCCACTGGCTTAGTTGTAAAAAACGGATCGAAGATTTTCCCTTTTACAGCTTCATCCATTCCCATACCATTATCCTTGATGCTAATTTTAGCCCAATCTTCTGCAAGACTAGAAGTAGTAATTTCAATTTGGCTGGGGTTGGCTTCCATCTCTTCTGGCGATCGGTTTTTTTCTCGATCCCGCAGCGCATCAATAGCATTATTAATGATATTCATAAATACCTGATTTAATTGTCCTGGATAACATTCTACTTTAGGCAAATGTCCATAATTTTTAACAATTTTAATAGCTTTACAATCCGGCTTTTCCTTAGTTGAGTTCTGCAAAATCAACAAAGTGCTGTCAATTCCTTCGTGAATATTAACAGGTTTCTTTTCAGCTTCGTCAACCCGCGCAAAATTGCGTAAAGTCAGCACAATTTCGCGAATGCGTTCGGAGCCAACTTTCATTGACGAAAGAGTTTTTAACAAATCTTCCCGCAGAAAGTTCAGGTCAATCTCTTCAATAAAATCCTCAATCTCCGCATCAGTTTCTGGATACCTACTCTGGTACATTTCGAGTAATTTTAAAATGTCGCCAGTGTAGTCATTGACATAGGTAATATTGCCATAGATAAAGTTGACTGGATTGTTGATTTCGTGGGCTATACCAGCTACCAAAATCCCCAAAGCCGACATTTTTTCAGCTTCGATCAATTTGAGCTGCATTGCTTGCTGATTTTCCAGAGCTTTTTCTAGTTGAGACATTCTTGCTTTTAATTTATTTTCTGAATCGAGAAATTCTTGAGTTACTGTTTTTAGCAAAAAATCTTTTTCTTGATTCTGGAGTTCTAGTAGGCTGCGTTTGGTTTCCGAAATTTCTAACTTTTGTCGCAGGCTTAAATTTTCATCTTCAAGATTTTTAATTGCATTTTCCCAGTCTGTTGGTTCCATTTGCTATTACTTTAAACCTAAAAATAATCTCACAAAAGTTAGATTGTGAATTTGAGTTGCACCCTTAACTTACTTATGATTTAGTCGCAGCTCGCTCCGGCATTTTTGTTGATGAAATTAATAACTCCTTTATTTTGCTCCATCTAAAAATCTTATCTAATATTCATTGAAAATGTCAAGAGATTAACAACAAAGCAAGTTAAAACCGATCGCAGTTTTTCATCCCCGCACTCGCCATCGTTCCCGTTGCGATCGACAAGTCGATCGCACAGCACTCCGCAACGGTTGCTTGGATTCGAGATCGCCCATTTGTCGGAGGGCCAGGGCGCGAAAAATCGCCAGATGAGTGACAAGATTTGTACAAAAGCCGCCCCGGGCGATCGCCCACAAGCAATCTCAACTACCCAGCAAAGCGCCCTATCTCCCAGAAGGCAATCACACTATACCATTGCTGAAAAATATTCACTCCCCTGTGGCGATCGCACTCACACACCCGCACCATTTTGTGCTAAGAAATACTACTTGTGACAACATCGAAACAGCATTCTATATTTGGAGAGTAATTGATGTCAGGTAGCGAAGTTCGTGCAGACTTTTGGATGAGCGAGTACATTACCCCCTGGGATATTTACGTTCACGGCATCATCAGCGTCCTCGCTTACAAGAAAACTGCCTATCAAGAAATGTACGTAGTTCAGACCGGTACCTACGGCAAAGGCTTAGTTTTGGACGGAAAATGGCAATCTTGTACCGGCGACGAGTTTCTCTACCACGAACCCCTCGTGCACCCAGCCATGATTGCTCACGGTTCGCCCAAAAAAGTGCTCGTGCTCGGCGGCGGAGAAGGAGCTACAATTAGAGAAGTGCTGCGCTGGAAAACAGTTGAAAAAGTCGTGATGATCGACATTGACGGCGAAGTAGTAGAAGCCTGCCGCGAACACCTGCCAGAAATGCACCAAAATGCCTTTGACGACCCGCGCTGCGAAGTAGTAATCGGCGATGCTTTAGATTATTTAGACAAAACAGACAAAGATTGGGATATAGTCATTTCCGACTTATCCGATCCCATTGAAGAAGGCCCATCTTTTCAGTTATTTACCAAGGAGTATTTTGAGAAAGTCCGCAAAATACTGTCGCCTGACGGATATTTTGTAGTGCAAGCAGGCCCCGTTTCTCCAGCAGAAATGAAAATGCACGCCCGCATTGTCAACACCCTAAAATCGGTATTTCCCAACGTTCAATCCTGCACCAGCTTTATTTCTACCTACGGAGCTCCTTGGGGTTTTGCCATAGCTTCAAGCCAGGAAATAAACACGCGGCCAGAACCCGAAGTTACCGACAAAATACTCGCCGAAAAAACAACCGGCGGGTTGCGGATGTTGGACGGTATTACACTGTTGGGGTTGATGCAAGTTCCGGGTCACTTGCGGCGGGTAATCGCCGAGGAAACCGAAGTTTACACTATGGCAGCACCGCCTAAGTTTTTCGGGAAAGGTTCTGTCAGTCAGTGAAGCTAAATTGAAAGAGAAAAGTCGTTTGGAGTAACTGAGATGAGCAATTTAATTCGCATAGTCGCTGCCATTTTTCTTCCCCCGTTGGGCGTATTTTTGACGGTCGGCATCGGTACTGATTTTTGGATAAACCTCGTGCTCACGTTTTTTGGCTTTATTCCTGGCATTGTCCACGCCATTTGGGTAATTTCCAAGCACGATCGAGGTTAAGCTATTTTTGTAAGGTGCGTCGCTGCCAAATTTTCGAGTTTATTTGGAGATGCTTGATAGCGACGCACCCTACAATATTTACAAGGTTAAGCTATTTTTGTAAGGTGCGTCGCTGCCAAATTTTCGAGTTTATTTGGAGATGCTTGATAGATCCGCACCCTACGATATTTACAAGGTTTTATTGATTATTGCACCTCAATTTCTTGACAAACCAGTTCAGCAATTTTTTGCGCGGCACCGGATTCTCCTCGAACTGCACGCAAACGATCGCCCATTCGTGCTAATTTATCGGGATGGCTCAAATAGTCGATCGCCAAATCCGCCACAGCATCCGCTTCCAGCCGCCCAATTAACTCCGGTACAATCTCCTCCCCAGCCCAAATATTCGGCCAAGCATAAAGTTTTCCCTTCCCCAACTGCAAGATTGCCCAATTAATCGCCGTCGCAAAAACAGAACCGACTAACGGCAAATTTGCCAGCAATCCCGGCAAACCATCCCAAGCCTTCATCGCATCCAACTGCTGCGTCGGAATCAACACAATCATCGGTACAGCCAACGAACCCAATTCCGCAGTATTCGCCCCCACAGTAGTCAAACACAAACTGCATTCTGATAGTAAATCATAAGCTGGAGTCTCAGTCCAAAGTTCTATTTTTAAGTTATTTGCTGTCTGCAAAAACGGCGATTCTGTTAAATGCAGTTGGGCGCTGCAGTTGTCAAATAAATGTAGGCAAGGATTTTGTTTTGGGTCGGCAAAACCTGCTATAGTTTGCACATCTATGGTAGGCGCAACCGGAATTACAAAGCGTGTTTGAGGCCGGATGCGGTGGATGGATTGGGCGATCGCCAAACATAAAGGTACACCTAAAGCTAATTTCGCCGCCTTAGAACCCGGTAACAATCCAATTAATTCCATTCCCCGTAGGGGCGGTGGATGGTGCGGGCCCGCCCCGCCAGATTTCCGATTCCCCACTTCGGCAATCAAATCTCCCACAACTGCAAATTTACGAGCATATTTTTGGGGAACTTTAGCAAAAACTTCCGGTTTCATCGCCCCAAACTTATCAATCCAGCGATACCACCGCGCGTCCCATTCCGCATAAGTAACAGTGCGATATTTTAGCCTTTTGCCAATAACAACCGTAAAAAATTGGTCGCCGCCTAAAAATAAAACAACTCCGGTTTCGTGCCAGTCCCAATTTTGGGCAGTTTTGCCCGATAATAGGAATGAAAAAAAATGCTCCGGTGCTTGCACTCTGTCAACTTCTGCATAGGAAGACGCGATTTCTGCTTCTTTCCCCGTGGCGTGCGGACAGGGGGACAGCACTACCGAAATTCGGGCTTCTGTGCCCCTGTTTGCCAATTGCTGGCGCAATGCTTGCACGGCGGGACGCACCCAAGTTGCTAATTCTCCGGGGCCGTTGGAGAGGATTAAAATATCGACTGTCATAGGATTTAAGATTTAAAAGGATGCAAAGGAGATTTTATGACAGATTTAATTGATGCCGTCAAGATGGGTGATGTTGCGGCTGTAGAATGTGCGATCGAACAACGCGCAGATATCAATGCCAAAGATGGCGAAGGCGCGACGGCTTTGACCGCTGCGGCTGAGGCTGGCAATGCTGAAATTGTCAAAAAAATCCTCGCAGCAAGCGCGGATGCTAACAGTCAGGATAATGACGGGTGGACGCCGTTAATGAGCGCCGCTGCTGCGGGACATACCGAGATTGTACAGCTTTTGCTGGATGCGGGGGCGGATGTGAATGCTAAAACTAATTTTGGTTTGACGGCTTTGATGAGTGCGGCGGGTAGCGGGCGCGCTGATGTTGTGCAGGTTTTGCTGGAGGCGGGTGCTGATATCAAAGCTAAGGATAATAATACTTGGACTGCTTTAATTTGGGCATCTTCGGAACACCATCAAGATGTCGTTGAGGTTTTGAAGCTGGCGCGCGATCGGCATTAGAACTTTTGCAAAAATACAGTTCACCCCACCCCAACCTTTCCCGAACTCGCGGGGAGGGGGCAAGATTATTTCTTGTTTCCCCCCGCGGGAGGGGGGACTTGCGGGGGGTGAATTTGACTTTTCCAAGATATAGATTAAAGACTTAGAAGCCGGGTTAATTGGAGAAACCCGGTTTCTAGATGATACAATTAATTAATAAATTGGCCATTTTTCTATCATGGTACTATTCGATCGAGAAATGCGTTTCCCAACGGGCTCCGAGCTTCCTTCTTCGGATAATACTCCTGTGGATAACGAAAATCAAAACTCGCTCGACCGTTTGAAGTTTGCCAAACGATAAACAGCGAGTACGAACAACAAATTGGCAAACCTTTTTGGATGCCGGAAGTGGGTTGAGGAATTGGTCGAGGTCGATATAGGGAGGAAGGCAGTTAGAAGTTTTGTATTGGTTTGATGAAAGAGGTAGCAGGTATTTGACGGCTGAAGAATTGGTAGTTAGATATCGCGATCGCTTTGGCGAGTTGCCGGAATAGCAAAGTGCGATCGGGCTTAATTATTGAGAAACCCGGATGCTTTGAGCGATCGGGTTCCTCGTTGGTATTAATTGCTTTCTAACCTAGCAGGAAAGGACTAGGCCCAAATTCGGTTCTAGGAAATGTCTGTTGTTTCAAATTTAATCCAGCACCTCCCTCAAGAATTGCAATTCTATCTCCTGCTTTTGAGATAACTAAATCTCCACCCGCTGAAGATATTTGATAGTCGCTGAGTGTGCCTGATAGCTGAAGTGCATCCCCCTGACTGGAGTTGAAGCCGCGAATCCGAGCCTCCCCCGGGCCTGTGTACAATTCTTGAGTCGTGTTGCTGAAGCCGCTACCAGGAGAACCCGAATTATTGTCATAAGCCAAAATAAAAGTATCAGCACCTTCGCTACCAATCAAGGTATCAAATTCGTTGCTACCGTCGCTCGAATAACTGCCATCAAAATCAACTCCAATAATTGTGGTTTTTCCCTTACCAAAAGCAGTCACAACATCATTCCCCGAAGTCCCGACAAAAGTTGCCGACCGATTAGTTTCAAATTGCCCAACTTTTGTATACTGGTCGAGACCTGAAGCAAAAGTTCCTGCTTTAACCGCCTCAGCAACATCGGGATTGCTTGCTAAATATCCAGCTTCCCAAAAGTTATCTAATACAGAAACTTTATTAAAAATCAAGAGATCGCGCCCCCGATTTACCAGAAACGGCATATTTGCACCGCCCTCGACTATAGCTACCGGTGCAACAGCCCTAATCGGCCCCACGCTAATCCTAAAATCTCCATTAGGAGTATTGTTAAACTGATAGTAGCCTCGCTCTCCCGCTAGGTCGATATTATCGGCTTGCGGGTTAAAGTTTTTAATCGTAGCGTAGTTGCTATTGAGTAACCCGCCGTAAAAACGCCCCCCATTCACATCGGCAAAATCCCCAACACCGAGCACGAAAGTATCAGTACCTTGACCGCCAATTAGGGTGTCATTTACAGGGGGAGAGGGAAGCTGGGAAGGTTTTTCATAAACTCGATCGCCCGCTGCATTCAAAGATACTTGAATGCCAATGATTTCAACTTGTCCTACACCAAATCCCGTCACAATGTCAGCTTCTTTAGTACCGACAAATGTAGCCGATCGCGTTTGCTCAAATTGTCCAAATTTTCGGTAGTGTTCTCCGCCTGTTTTAAAAACTCCCTCCTTGACTGCTGCTGCTATATCGGGGTTTTTTAGTAAGTATTCTGGTTCAAAAAAGGTGTTCGCGTAAAGGTCTTGTTTTGCTCCGAATTGGACAAAATGATCTAATCCTGATTTGAAAGTGCCGTTCTGTACAAACGGCACAAGTACGGGGTATCGTTTTAAATAAATCGCTTCGTCGTAGTCAGGCGATACTTGGGTGCGACCTTCTTCGTAACCAAACTGAATAAAGTGGTCTAAACCAGAGGCAAAAGGCGCGTTTGGATTGTTTGCGGTACGGACAAGGGGAGCAATATCTGGATTTTGAGCTAGATAGGTTTCTTCATCAAAGTAACGCGATACTGCGGTGAACCCGCCGGCTTGACCGAATTTTTCAAAGTGTTCTTTCCCAGATTTGATGATTCCTGCATCAATGGCTGATTTCAGCCACGGATACTGTGAAAGGTAGTATTGTTCGTCAAAAATTGCGTAGTTAGCCATGTTTTTATTCGGCGGATTTAAATAACTGTTGATGCAATTTATAAATCATCTGGAATTGAGACAATCACCCGATAGGGTGATTTTTTTCAGTGTCTAATATCATTTAAGCTCAATTAGCGATCGCACTCCCCAGCAGCAATCAGCCAAATCCCCAATAGCTTGGAGATTTCTAGCCAAGTAAAGGTAGATTAGCTCTAGATTCTGGTAATAGATTCAACTTGAGATTTCCGCCGCCTTCAATAACAGCGATCGTGTCAAATCTACTAATTTCCGAACTTCCATCTGGACGGGAGACGAACAAGCCATTCGTTTGGATAGCTAAATCTCGATTGTTGTTGATGGGAACTATCAAGAAGTTATCTAAGGAAGGTTGGATATCGCCTGTTGCTAACTGAATGCTATCCTGACCTTGGGTAAAGTTCCGAATTGTAGCAAAACCAGGCCCGATATATAACTTTGTTGGGGAACTGTATCCCTTACCACCAGTACCTTGGATAACGTCTCCGAGTACGAACTTATCGCGGCCGCTACCCCCAGTGAGAGTATCAAATTCATTACTGCCGTCACTTTCATAATTTCGACCGGGAATGGAAAAACCTAAACCTACTTCAACTCCAATTAATTCGGTATTTCCCACCCCAGCACCGGCAATCATGTCATTCCCGGAACTTCCGATAAAAGTCGCAGAGCGGCTTGGATCGCTTTTGCCGAAATTGAAGTAGTGTTCCCGACCAGTTTTCAACGCTCCCGATTCGACAAAAGGCCGAACATCGGGGTTTTTTCCTAAGTATTCTGTTTCAAAAAAAGAAGTCCCAAACTGACCGTCTTTGATGCCGAATTGAATGAAATGCTGGTAGCCGTTTTTAAAAGTTCCATTCTGAATAAACGGCTGCAACTGTCGGTTATTTGCGATATAAAACGCTTCGTCATACTCAGGCGATACGCGAGTGCGACCTTCTTCGTAACCGTATTGGATAAAGTGGTCTAGCCCGGTCGCAAAAGGAGCGTTTGGGTTGTTGGGGGTGCGGACTAAGGCGGCGATGTCTGGGTTGCCAGCTAGGTAGGTAGCTTCGTCAAAATACCGCGATACTTTAGTTAAGCCGCCGGCTAGACCGTATTTTTCAAAGTGTTCTTGTCCAGATTTGACAACTCCTGTGTCGATCGCTGGTTTGACCCAAGGATACTGCGAAAGGTAGTATTTTTCGTCAAAAATTGCGTAGTTAGCCATGTTTTTATTCTGCGGCTTTAATTGGCTGTTTGTGCAATTTATCAATCATCTGGAATTGAGACAATCACCCGATCGGGTGATTTTTTTCAGTGTCTAATATCATTTAAGCTCAATTAGCGATCGCACTCCCCAGCAACAATCGGGCAAATCCCCAATAGCTTCGAGATTTCTACCCAAGTAGAAGTAGAGAACCATTAAGTTGTGGTAATACATTCAACTTGAGATTTTCGCCGCTTTCAATAACAGCGATCGTGTCAAAGCGACTGGTTGTATTGTTCGTCAAAGATATCGTAATTCATTTTTGCTTTTTTAAGTAAGAATGTAAAGTGCGATCGATCTGACAGAAGAGCACCGTTCGTGTGGAAACTCTTAAAAACCACCGGGTTTATGAACGAAAGATATAGGTTGTGATGCGGTTTTTGCGGTCAGAAACCCGGTTTTTGCCACAGGTGCAATATATCAGATCGAACTGTTTTACGGCACAATTGCCCAAAAAATCAAAAGTCATCAGTCATCAGTCACTAGCTAGTGACTGATGACTGATGACTGATGACTAATCACTAATCACTACTAAGACTGCCCGCAGGGGGAACTGCCCCTACTGACTAATGACTAATGACTAATGACTACTGACCAATGACTAATGACTAATGACTATCCGATCGAGAAAGTACCGTTACCGTTAGATTGTTGGAAAGTCAAACTCAAAGTTGCACCTCCTTCAATCACGCCGAGCACATCTCCAAAACGCTGGATTGACAAATTGTTGCCAACGGGATTCAGGCTGTAGCCGTCGCTCAAAGAATTGCCTGCCAGTTGGATCAAATCGTTTTCTATGTCGAAGTTCCGAATTGTAGCTTGACCGTTACCCGTATACAGCGGTGTCGCGGAGGGATTCTGGGCTGCTGCTGGAACTCCGAGGACGAATGTATCAATGCCCGGACTGCCGGTCAGCACATCGAATTCATTGGTGCCAAAGCTTTCATACTGCCGGTTCCCGTTGCGATCGATGCCTACTTCTACTCCGATAAGTTCCGCATTTCCCCCACCCGCACCAGTGATGACATCGTTGCTGCGGCTGCCGACAAAAGTTGCAGAGCGGCTGGGCTCGTTTTTCCCGAAATTGAAGAAGTGTTCGCGACCAGTTCTCAAATTTCCAGAGTTGACAAATGGCACAATATCAGGATTTTTCTTTAAGTATTCCGGTTCAAAAAATGAAGTTCCAAAACGACCTTCTTTGGCTCCGAATTTAATGAAATGGTCGTACCCAGATTTGAAAGTTCCGTTCTGAATAAACGGTTGCAGTTCTGAGTTGTTTGCTAAATAAAAGCTTTCGTTGTATTCAGGGGATACGGAGGCCCGGCGCTGTCCTTCATCGTAGCCGAACTGAATAAAGTGATCGAGACCTGTTGCAAAAGGTGCGTTGGGATTGACAGTTTTGACAAATGGTTGAAGGTCTGGGTTGGCGGCGAGGTAAGTATCTTCGTCAAAATACCGCGATATTTTAGTTAAGCCGCCGGCTTGACCGTATTTTTCAAAGTGTTCTTTGCCGGATTTGATGATTCCTGCATCAATGGCGGGTTTGACCCAAGGATATTGAGCTAGGTAGTATTGTTCGTCGAAAATTGCGTAGTTAGCCATGTTTTCCCCCTAGGGTTTTGATGAGCCTGACAATCAAAAGCAATTAATTTGGCCGGCGATCGATCGCGGATCGGGAACTTATATAATACTGAATTTCTGAAACTGTTTTAAGTTCCCGACCAATATATAAATTTTCTCATGCGGCACTCATCAGAACGGAAAATTGCAGATTCGGAACTGATTTTTTTCTGCAGTTGATTAATTGCTCGATCGCCAGTTTAATTAGTTCTACAAACTTTGGAACCTTGGTCAGGAGCGTTTTTATCAAAGATTGGTCGATCGTTTATTTTGTTATCGTATTTTATGAATACATATATAGATTCTTTTGTCAAGTAAAGATTTACAAATAAAATTTGGAGTGTTTGCTCAAGGAATTTGTCAAATAATGTAACGAAAAATCGTAATAAATTTGTCGAATTGTGTCATATGCAGGCTCAAATCGCCCAATGGCAAGCGTTTTCTGGTAAAAATGCTTATGGGATAAAAAAATTCCCGATTGCCGAAAACAGCATCTTAAAGGAGCCTAACCGGATGTTCACTCACGTCAAGCCCACCATTCGCCACGTCGTGCCGGAAAACTTGCAGGGGCGATCGCTCATGAAGGTGGTCTATGTCGTACTAGAACCGCAGTATCAAAGCGCCCTGTCCGCAGCGGTTCGAGCGATAAATAACAAAAATCCGAATCTGGCAATAGAAATCAGCGGCTACCTGATCGAAGAACTCCGCAGCCCGGAAAATTACGAGGCCTTCAAGCGGGACGTGGCCGATGCCAACGTATTTATTGCTTCTCTAATTTTTATCGAAGATTTGGCCGAAAAAGTGGTAGCGGCTGTAGAACCGCTGCGCGACAGCTTGGATGTCGCCGTTGTCTTCCCGTCGATGCCGGGGGTGATGCGCCTGAATAAAATGGGCAGTTTCTCGATGGCGCAGTTGGGACAAAGCAAAAGCGCGATCGGCGAATTCATGAAAAAACGGAAGGAAAAATCCGGGAGTTCCTTCCAAGACGGAATGCTGAAACTGCTGCAAACTTTGCCGAAAGTGCTGAAATATTTGCCGATCGACAAAGCCCAAGATGCCCGCAACTTCATGCTGAGTTTCCAGTATTGGCTGGGCGGTTCCCAAGAAAACTTGGAAAACTTCCTGCTGATGCTGTCCCATAAATATGTCTTCAAAGGCCAGGAACAGCTAAGTTTTCAAGAACCAGTTGTCTACCCGGATATGGGGATTTGGCATCCCTTGGCACCAGGAATGTTTGAGGATGTCAAAGGATATCTGAACTGGTACAATGCCCGCACAGATATTTCCGCAGACCTCAAAGACCCCCTGGCACTCTGCATCGGTTTAGTGTTGCAGCGCACTCACTTAGTTACCGGAGATGACGCGCACTACGTCGCAATCGTGCAGGAATTTGAGGCAATGGGGGCGCGGGTTTTGCCGATTTTTGCCGGTGGTTTGGACTTCTCGAAACCGGTGGAAACCTTTTTCTTGGAAGTTGGGGCCAAAGGTGTGGCACCGCTGCCGATCGTGGATGCGGTAGTTTCTCTGACTGGTTTTGCGTTGGTTGGCGGCCCGGCGAAACAAGATCACCCAAAGGCGATCGATACTTTGAAAAAGCTCAATTGCCCTTACATGGTGGCTTTGCCGCTGGTTTTCCAAACGACCCAAGAGTGGGAAAATAGCGATTTAGGTTTGCACCCGATTCAAGTTGCTTTGCAGGTTGCGATTCCTGAGTTGGATGGTGCGATCGAACCGATTATTTTGTCGGGAAGAGATGGCGCAACTGGCAAGGCGATCGCCCTGCAAGACCGAATCGAAGCAATTTCCCAGCGCGCCATGAAATGGGCAATGCTGCGCCGCAAACCTAAATTAGACAAGAAAGTTGCCATCACAGTTTTCAGTTTCCCTCCCGATAAAGGCAACGTTGGAACAGCCGCTTACCTCGACGTTTTCGGCTCGATTTACGAAGTATTGAAAGCCCTAAAAGGTAACGGTTACGACTTGCCAGAACTGCCGGAATCTGCCGAAAAGCTGATGCAAGAAGTCATCCACGACGCCACAGCCCAATACCAAAGTCCTGAGTTAAATATTGCTCACCGGATGTCCGTAGCTGAGTATGAAGAATTCACTCCTTACTCGGAACGCTTGCAAGAAAACTGGGGCCCGCCTCCCGGACATTTGAACAGCGACGGACAAAATTTGCTGATTTACGGCAAACATTTCGGCAACGTATTTATCGGAGTGCAACCTACTTTTGGATACGAAGGCGATCCGATGCGGTTGTTATTCTCTCGTTCCGCCAGCCCGCACCACGGTTTTGCTGCTTACTACACTTATTTGGAGCGCATTTGGGGTGCGGATGCGGTGCTGCACTTCGGCACTCACGGTTCCCTAGAATTTATGCCCGGTAAGCAGATGGGAATGTCGATCGATTGTTATCCTGACAGTTTGATTGGCAAAATTCCTAATCTCTATTATTACGCCGCCAACAATCCCAGCGAGGCAACTATTGCCAAGCGCCGCAGTTATGCTGAAACAATTTCTTACTTGACTCCTCCGGCGGAAAATGCTGGTTTGTACAAAGGTTTGCAGGAACTCAGCGAGTTGATTGCTTCCTATCAAACTTTGAAGGATACGGGCCGGGGCGTGCCGATTGTGGATGCGATCGTCGAAAAATGCCGTTTGGTCAATTTAGACAAAGATATTGACCTACCCCCCCAACCCCCCCTTACTAAGGGGGGGCTAACCACATCTTCCGAACCCCCCCTTACTAAGGGGGGGTCAGGGGGGGTAGCGGCCCAAATGACTGCCCAGGAACGGGACAATTTAGTTGGCTTGGTTTACCGCAAGTTGATGGAGATTGAATCGCGGTTGTTACCTTGCGGTTTGCATATTATCGGTAAGCCGCCAACTGCCGAAGAGGCGATCGCAACTTTAGTAAATATCGCCAATTTAGACCGCGAAGAAGACAACTTGATCGGCTTACCGCGAATTATCGCCAACAGTCTGGGACGCGATATCGAAGAAGTTTACACCAACAGCGACAAAGGCATTTTAGTTGATGTCGAATTGCTGCAAAACATCACCTTAGCCTGTCGGGATGCAGTCAGCGCTTTGGTGAAGGAACAAACCGACGCTGAAGGCCGAGTTTCCCTAGTTTCCAAGTTGAATTTCTTCAACATGGGCAAGAAAACACCTTGGATTGATGCCTTGCACGCAGCCGGTTACAAAAAAGTCGATCCAGAACCGATTAAACCGCTGTTTGAGTATCTGGAATTCTGCTTGCAGCAAGTTTGTGCCGACAACGAATTAGGCGCTTTGTTGCGCGCGTTAGAAGGCGAATACATTATCCCCGGGCCCGGCGGCGATCCGATTCGCAACCCGGATGTTTTGCCGACTGGCAAGAATATGCACGCTTTAGATCCGCAGTCAATCCCGACGACGGGTGCGGTGAAGTCTGCTAAGGTTGTCGTTGACCGACTATTAGAAAGACAGCGCACCGATAACGGCGGAAACTATCCCGAAACCATCGCCGTTGTGCTCTGGGGAACCGACAACATCAAGACTTACGGCGAATCCCTCGCCCAAGTAATGTGGATGGTGGGAGTGAAGCCAGTACCCGATGCTTTGGGCCGGGTAAACAAACTCGAATTGCTTTCTTTAGAAGAGTTGGGACGACCTCGGATCGACGTAGTAATTAACTGTTCCGGCGTATTCCGCGACTTGTTCATCAACCAAATGAATTTGTTAGATAAAGCTGTGAAAATGGCAGCGGAAGCCGACGAACCTTTAGAAATGAACTTCGTCCGCAAACACGCCTTGAAGCAAGCGGAAGAAATGGGAATCAACCTGCGGCAAGCAGCAACCCGCGTGTTTTCCAATGCTTCAGGTTCCTACTCATCTAACGTCAACTTGGCGGTAGAAAACAGCACTTGGGAAAGCGAAGCCGAGTTGCAGGAAATGTATTTAACCCGCAAATCCTTCGCCTTTTCTTCCGACAACCCAGGAACAATGGAACAAGACAGGCAGATTTTTGAGTCATCCTTAAAAACTGCTGATGTCACCTTCCAAAACTTAGATTCTGCGGAGATTTCGCTAACTGACGTGTCGCACTATTTCGACTCGGATCCGACTAAATTGATCGGCAGTTTGCGCGCCGACGGAAAGCAACCAACATCCTTTGTTGCTGATACGACGACAGCCAACGCGCAGGTGCGGACGCTATCAGAAACCGTGCGTTTAGATTCGCGGACTAAGCTGCTGAATCCGAAGTGGTACGAGGGGATGTTGTCGCACGGTTATGAGGGCGTGCGGGAGATTTCTAAGCGTCTGGTGAATACGACTGGATGGAGTGCGACTGCGGGCGCTGTGGATAATTGGGTGTATGAGGATGTGAACGGTACGTTTATCCAAGATGAGGAGATGCAGAAGCGTTTGCTTAACTTAAATCCTCATTCTTTCCGCAAGATTGTCAGCACTTTGCTTGAGGTGAATGGCCGGGGTTATTGGGAGACTTCGGAGAGTAATTTGGACAGGTTGCGTGAACTTTATCAGGAGGTGGAAGACCGGATTGAAGGGGTAGAGTAGGATAGTTTGGGGCAGGCTTTTGGGCCTGCCCATCTTCCCAATTATAAAAGACACACTATGATAGCGCTAATCTAACGATCCTAAAAGTCTCATTAAGTAAAGCTTGTTGGTCTCAGACAATTAAAGAGCAGAACTTGGGTTATAATATAGGTAGGTATCTTGCCTAACTCGTAATTCTCAATTATGGCGTTAACTACATATGGCTAGAAAAAAAGCAGATAATGATAATAACGGTTACAAACAATTAGAGCTAGATTTAGTTTATGATCTTGAAAAATTAAACTTGGTTGAAGTAGTACAATCTACAGATAAAACAGATGCCGAATCTTACATTAAGTCTGTAGATGAATATATAAATGATACTAATACATCAGTTGTCTCGAATGAAACCGATCAAAATAAAATTTTAGAATCTGCTAATACAACAGAAACTGCTTTCAATAAATTGTCTGATGAAATTTTGGAATTAATTATACCTGAAACTTATGAGGAAACCCTACAACAAGAAGTCAATCAACAAAAAATAGCACAAAATTTAGCTCTAATGGCACGGTTTATTACGCCTGTAATTGAATTTGAAGAAAAGATTATTCAAGTAGTTAGTCAAATTAAACTATCTGGTTATCTATTATTTTTATACGGGATTTCAGGAGTAGGAAAATCAACTTTCATAAGTTCATTGGAATGGAGGAAACATATTCGTATCAAAGAAATAGTGTCTATTGATGCTAGTGATTTAACTAATGACCCAACTTTGAAGTTGCAAAATTTACTCAGTCGTCTCAAGCAGGAATCTAGTAAGTTTTTGAAGGAAAATGATAATAGAGACAAGTTGTGCATTGTTATTGATTATTTAGAAAACTTACGGGGTGAAGATAATGAGCAAGTAATAGCTTTCTTTAGAGATTTAAATGGATTACTACGTAAATACCCTATTCTGATTATTTGGCCAGTAACAGATAGGCAAGATTTAACAACTATGCAAAATTTCGCCAAAACTTTTTCTAGTACAATGTTTTATCAAAAAATACCTACTATAGAGTTTACTGGACCACCAATAGGAGAATATCCAACTATCGCTAAAAACACAATTTCATTTTTTAATGAAGGAAGAAGTTGTTACGAATTTCAATTAAATGATGAGGATTTTGATGACCTTATTAAGAATAAATATGAACAGAAACCAAAAGATAGGCTTATTATCAGAGACTATTTAAGAGAGATAAGAGATATTTCGCAAGATAGAACAAAATTTATACAAAAGTTGATGCAGGCTGTCCCTAAACCGACAGAAGTTTGGTTTATATTTTCTTACCCTGAAGCAGAAAGTGTTGTAGCTCAGTTTGCTAAACAGTCTGATAACATTAACGAAATGTGGAATGCAACTCATAGTGCGCTTAACACTTATATTAAGGAAAATAATCAGAGAAAAGCTGATTGGCCCCCTAGCCGTCTTAGCCTGGCACTTAGTGGCGTATTAACAACAAAAATTATGTACTTGCCAACAAATGCTTTAGTGAGTTGCATCGCTGCTTATTCTAAAGAGGCAAAAATTCCTATTTCTAGAGAAGATTTTATTCAAAACTACGGTGTTAACCAATTTTGGTTTACGAAACAGAATGCTCAACGGACTTTATCTACTACTCCTTTATATTTGCAGTTATCAGAACGTCATATCACTGCTGGGAAACGTAAAAGTGGTACTGTAGAAAAGGGTTTAGCAAATGCTAAAAAACCTTTTGAAAAAATAAATCAAGATATAGTTGACAACAAAATCACTGATCGTCTGTTAAATGAAAGCCTATATTTAGCTCTAAAAGAACTATCATCAAATCAAGGATTAAATTTATTATTTAGTTGTGAGAAACTACATCCACACCTACCGAATATTAGACCTGATATATTAGTAAATGTTAAAAATGAGAAATATATAGCCTTAGAGTTTTGTTATACTAAAAATAAGACTCCTGGTAATTTAGCTGGCTACGTTTTAAACAAGTTGAATACCTACATGAAGCAACTACAACAAACTTTTGGCTTTGAGAGTAATTTTAGATGAATTTTTCGACTACAGAGAAATGTGGCTTAGATAACATATGACAGCGATCGCCCTTATTTCCTAAAGTACGATCGCCCTTATGCTATTGTTGAACATCACGTAAAGAACAGTCAATAAATATGCGATCGCCCCTCCGCTATTGAAAGAGGAAGAAGGAGTACAGCCATGATGACTTACAAAGGTTACAGTGCTAGCATTGAAGTAGATTTAGAAGCGGAAATTCTTTTCGGGCGAGTCCTCGATATTAATGACGTAGTGACTTTTAAGGCACAAACTATTGAAGAAGCTCGCCAAAAATTCCAAAACTCTATCGATGATTATCTAGACTTTTGCAAAGAATTAGGACAGGAACCTGATAAACCATTTTCAGGTAAACTTCCCTTCCGCACTACTCCCGAACATCACCGGAAAATCTTTATGGCGGCAAAGAAGGCTGGCAAAAGTATTAATAACTGGATGGATGAGGTTTTAATTAGAGCAGCAGAGCAAGCAATTAACACTTAATGGGCTTAGGATAATGAAGTATGAAATCATCATATACTGGAGTGAGGAAGACCAGAGTTTTATTGCCGAAGTACCTGAATTGCCGGGATGTGCGGCTGATGGGCAAACTTATCAAGAAGCATTGCAAAATCTAGAGATTATTATGCAGGAGTGGATAGAAACGGCTAACGCGCTGGGTCGTCCTATTCCTCAACCGAAAGGTCGCTTGATGTTTGCATAGTTGAAATAGACTCACAGCCGATCGCCCTTATCTTCCCAAAGTGCGATCGCCCTTTTCTTCCTCAAGTGCGATCGCCCGTCTTTATTAAGCCTCAAACGGGTTAATCAGTGTGAGTTCCGCAATCCACCGAAAATCCCCTACATTTCTTGTCACCAAAGTTCTGCCATATACCAAAGCTGTTGCCGCAATAATAGCATCCCCAAGTGTCATTCTCCTCATCTGTCGCAACAGCACTGCGCGATCGAGTACAGCGTTAGAAATTGGTAAAACCTCCACCACACCAAAGAATTCTTCAAAGTACAATCTATTTTCTTCAGTCAGCCGATGATAACCCAAGACTTCAATATAACTTATTGCTGATACAACTATCTCATGTTCGCCAATAAACTGCCTAATCTGCGTGTTTTCTGGCTGGGAAGCGTAGATAATAATATTACTGTCTAGCAGCATTCATTATTCATCCCTACCTGGAAGTGGACGGTCTTGACGCAAATCTTGCTGCCATTCCACTGGATCGCTAATATCAGCAAAGACATTATTTGCTGCAATTTTTTCCAATATTTCAACTATTCTCTGACGGCGAAACTCCGCACTTAAAGTCGATGGCTCTTCTTGTAAAGTAACGTAAACTCTGACAGGGCGATCGCCTTGTCTTGGAACCTCATTAGCCCATTCTAAAAGGTTTCCCTTCAATATAGCCTCAAATATTCGTTGCATAGCTAATATCAACTATTATTGATTTTTACTATTATAGCCCTTGGATTACTGGCTCGCCCTTTTCTTCCCTATCTTACTCATCCCATTCTGTTCTAAGTTGCCACTGTAATTCCAAAGCATCCACACGATACGGCAAAAAACCTCGCCATCTCTTTAAATTTTTCCTGGGCAATCTTTCACTGCTACCCTGAGTCTGGGTTGTTACCCGATCGCGCATCAATGCTGACAATACTTCTAAAAGTTGCTGTTGCTCGTCAGGAGTAAGATTTTGAGCCTGACTCAGTACCTCGCTATAAGTAGACATAGGCTTTATGTTGAGATTTTTGGGCTGATTGTCATTATAGCAATTTAGGAACTAGGGAAATGCGATCGCCCTTATGTTCCCCAAGTGCGATCGGGTTATGCTATATCATAAGTAGATACGTTTTGTATATACACTATGCAGTTTGAATATGACTATCTCGCGCAAACGACTTGAAGAATTAGAAAATATTCCAGAATCTGCGATCGATACCTGTGATATTCCTGAATTAGATGCGAATTTTTGGGCAAAAGCAAAACTCGTAACACCACTGACAAAACAAGCTATTTCTTTAAGAGTTGATAGCGATGTATTAGATTGGTTTAAAAGCCAAGGAAAAGGTTATCAATCTCTAATGAGTGCCGTGGTGCGCTCTTATGTTGAACATCATGTAAAAAGCAGTGAATAAATAAATGTGCGATCGCCCTGATTTTCCCAAAGTGCGATCGCCCTTTGCTTTCCAACACCAAACTAATTAACACCCTATCTAAGCGGTTTTCTAAACCGATATCCATCAGGTTCTACAACCACAAATGCCCCTTTTAGTTCTACTTCAGAGTAATTTTCTATAACTCCTGCTAGTTCCTTATGAACTTCATTCACCATTTTAGGTAACACTCGAAGGTAAATCACACCTGTTCCGATCGCCCTCACAAAAACAAGATTTCCGTAATCTCTGTCTCGCGTAACCAGGATGCGATTTTCTGCTTGCGCTACTCTCAGTATTTCTTCATCACTTGCTTGCGATAGACCCATTTGAGCGACAACAATTACATCATGTCCTGCATCAATCAAAAACTTTGTGGTAACAGCATACACATCTTGGTCTATTAGAAACCTCATAATTTAAGCTAATGCCAAATGCACATCTTCCGCCGCCACCAGTGCGATCGCATAACGCAAACACGCCCGAATATCATCCATTTCCAAATCGGGATAATAGTCTCGGATAATTTCTCCAAAAGAAAGCCCTTCATTTAGTAATTCGAGAACGCTCTGTACAGTAATGCGCGTACCCACTATGCAAGGCTTACCGAAGTGAATTTGAGGGTTGACGGAGATTCTGTCCATTTTGACCACGCAGCTCTATGTCTCTTCTATTTTAAGTCATCAGGTAGGCGATCGCCACCTGTATTTTTTCACCAGCGGCATTATTTACCAATCAGCCGATCGTACTCTGCGTGAGTACCAATCCAAAACCACAAAATACCTGTTTTAATTTCAATACCCAACGCCCGATAAGCTTGTCCCGCTCTTACACACCCATTTGTGACAAATTAAGAAAAAGTGCAAATTGTCAAGGGGGTACACCAAAAAGTGTAAAATAGGCTGAAACATCTATCTGGCAGGCAGTTGAGCCATAGTTGAACCAGTTATGATTCGCAAAAAACGAATCAACCGAGATCATGCAAAGAAAAAAAATAGTCCCCAAGTAGAAAATGAAGCGGTAGCGAATCACCTGGAAGATTTATTAATTCCGGCAATGGCTGCCCAAAAAACTTTTTATCGCCAACTAAATCTAAGAGATAGGATTCTGACACTACCATTAATGATGGCAGCAATATTAAGTCTCTTATGGCGAAATGTAGCAGGAGTAACAGAATTAACCAGATTATTAAATAGAGAGGGATTTCTATGGTGTGAGGCACAAGAGATTAGTCAACAAGCATTATCGCAAAGATTTTTAACTTTTCCAGCAATTTTATTTGAAAAAGTCTTTAAAGAATTACTGCCTCATTTTCGCCAAAAATGGTTAACAAGAAAATCAAGACCACTACCAGATAGCGTACAATTTGCCTTAAAAAACTTTGATAATATCTGGATAGCTGACGGGTCAACATTAGAAGCATTATTTAAGAAGTTACAAAGTTTATCAGATGTGCCAATTGGTCAATTAGCGGGAAAAATGGGAGTAATTATAGACCTAGTAACTCATCTTCCCGAAGAAATTTGGTTTTGGACAAATCCTAAACAAGCAGACACTCATTGGGAAGAAAATTTACTGAAGATAGTCAAGCCAAAAACCTTGATGTTATTGGATAGAGGGTTCTATCACTTCGCTTTTTGGTCAAAACTCATAGACCATAAAATTGGATTTATCACTCGAATAAAGAAAGGTGCATCCTATCAAGTCGAACGGGTATTAACCACTACTTATGATGTCAAAGATCGGATAATTAAAATAGGTGCAGGGACAAAAAAAACACCAGCTTTAACTATAAGATTAGTACAGGTTCGCTCCAAGACTTCCTGGCGTTCTTATCTGACAAGTGTCCGATAACCCGAAATATTGCCCCCCTATGTAGTACCAGATTTATATCAAAGACGCTGGCGAATTGAAGAGGCATTTTATACAGTAAAAAGATTATTAAATCTGAGTTATTTATGGACAGGTTCATTAAACGAAATCAAGCTCCAAATCTGGGCTACTTGGCTATTTTATGCGGTTTTAGTAGATTTAGGAGATGCGGTTGCAGATGAATTAGGAGTACCAATTGAACGGATTTCATTAGAAATGATTTATCGGGGGATGTATCATTTTTCGGTGGCCTATCAAAAAGGAATAGCTTCAGACCTAGTTAAGTATTTTGCCGCGCCTGAAGAATCAAGATTTAGGGATTGTTAAGCTAAGCATGAAAACCTCATGTCAGGCTAATTATTTCTCCTTCCCCTGGAACTCAAAGAAGTCCCGAACATTTTTTTTTCAATAATAAAGGAACGAATGGAGTCATATTTTAATTGGTAAACAGGTAAAAAGGTGAGTATAATTACTCATTAACAATAGTGTTTTTAGCTTAACTTGTGAGTAATGAGCTCCGGTTCAAGAGCATCCCGACAGACTCCACTCGGTCGAAGAGAGTGACATTCATGCCAATCATGTGGAAGCGTTTAACGCCTCACTCAGACGACGAAATTCAGCGTTTCGACCCAGGACGAATACTTATAGTAAAACACGAGAAGACTTGCAAAGGACGTTGGATGTTTTTTGGGTTGTGCATAATTTTATTCGGGTTCATTTCACGACAAAAGTGGTTCCGGCTGTGAAATTAGGGATCTTAAAAACTGGTTTGTCCTGGCAACAAGTTTTTACGATCCGTTATGCCTTGTAATCCACGTCTGGCAAGAATCCTAGGAAATCCCATTCGGGGAAACCAGTGCCCACCAATCGTATTACCGGAATTTCAAAAGTTATTACCTTGAACGAATCCAAGCCCAATGGCAGAGCCATTTTCCCAAGTTGGTTAGTTATAATCGCTTCATTGAATGGGTCCCGGATACACTCGTCTCCCTATGCGCGTATCTGGGCTCTTGCAAGGAGTGCTTGCACAGGAATTAGCTTCATGGATTCCACTTGTCTGAAAGTCACACGTAACCGCAGGATCAGTCAGCACAAAGTGTTTAAAGATATCGCTGCTCGATGGAAAACCGAGCGTCGATTGGTTCTTTGGTTTAAAGTTACATCTAGTCATCAACGATCGAGGCGAGTTACTTAACTTTCAAGTTACGCCTGGTAATGTAGACGACCGAAAACCTGTGCCTGACTTGTTGCAACATCTGTTTGGCAAAGTGTTTGCTTACCCTGGGTTACATCTCCCAAAAAATGTTTGAGGAATTGATGGCAAGCCTCGGTGTGCAAGTCATTACTAAACTCAAACGCAATCTGAAACAACGTTTGATGTCGCTTGTCCGATCGTCTGCTGTTACGAAAACGTGCTGTCGCCCGTGACCGTTATTTAGCAGTTAAAGAATATTTCTCAGATTGAGCATTCCCGACATCGTTCCCCCGTTAACTGCTTTGTCAATATTCTCGATCGGGTTGATTGCTTATTGCCATCAACCCAAAAAGCCAGGAATCGCCATGGATAACAACTTGCTCTGTTCTGCTTAACCCGAACTCACGTTGATTATTAAGAACGAGGGTAATATGACAAGCAAAAGTTTTCAGGAATTGCGGGTTTATAGATTATCAGAACGATTAGCAGATGAGATCTGGAAAATTGTTAACAGTTGGGATATTTTTGCCAAAGATACGATCGGCAAACAAATTATCCGTTCAGCAGATAGCGTCGGTGCTAACATAGCAGAAGGACTAGGACGAGGCAGCTATCAAGACAATCGACGCTTTGTAAAAATAGCCAGAGCCTCTCTGAACGAAACCCAGCACTGGTTGAGACGAGCTTACACTCGAAACCTTTTAACTGTTCAACAGATAAATGAGCTTACAGCCCTCATTAACGACTTAGCCCCTCAATTAAACTCCTACCTACAATCTATTGGGCCATGCCCTAAAAATCACGACTAATAACCAATAACTAATAACGAATGACCAATAACCAATAACTAATAACGAACGACCAATGACTAATGACTAATGACTAATGACTAATGACTACTGACTCAGGAGGCAATATGCGATCGCGAACGATGAGAGAAGGTTCTGTCGGATTCTTAATTTTAGTAGGAATCGGCTTATTTGGAGGCTTAGTCCTCTGGCTGCGGGGCGTGCAGCTAGGCAACCGCAGCTACAAATTCGCCGTAGAATTTGCCAGCGCCCAGGGAATGCAAATAGGCACGCCCGTCAGGTATCGCGGGGTTGCAGTCGGTAAAATTACCGCCCTCAAAGCCAGTTCCAACGGCGTAGACGTCACACTGGAAATTGCCCCCGGCACTTTAGTCATTCCCCGCGATGTGCTAATCGAAGCGAATAAATCGGGTTTAATTGGCGAATCGTCGATCGACATTACCCCCAACTCAATTTTGCCAGACTCATTACTTAGCGCCAATCCCATTAGTGCTGACTGTCCCCCTGCAATAATCTGCAAAAATTCCCGCTTAAAAGGTCAAGCAGGAGTCAGTCTAGACGAACTAATTCGCTCCACAGTCCGCCTAGCTAATTTATACACCGACCCCGCCCTATTCGACAGTATTAAATCAATTGCACGGGATACAGCCAACACAGCTCAAGGTGCTGCTAAACTAACTCAAGATTTATCGGCTCTCACTCAAACTGCCAAAGCAGAAATAAAAAGCTTGAATCAATCCGTCAGGGGAGATGTTGGCACCTTAAGTAAATCAGTAACCAACGAACTAGGAACTTTAAATCAATCGTTAAAAGGAGAAGCCAACAGTTTAACTAAATCCTTACAAATCGAAATAGGCAGTTTGAATCAATCCTTAAAAGGAGAAGCTAGCAGTTTAAATCAATCGGTTAAGGGAGAAATATCAGGAGTCGCCGCAGATGTTTCTAAAGTAGCAGCTACAGCCGACACTTCCACAAAAGCCGTATCTGCAGCTGCGATCGATTCTGCCAATTCAGTAACTCAAGCCGCCAATCAAATTACATTAACAGCCAACCAACTCAACGCTTTAGTAGTAACCAACCGCGCGAGTTTAGTCTCGACTTTAAACAACATCAATCAAAGCAGTCAAGAATTGCGGGTAGCTGTCAGCAGTTTGAGCCCGACAATTAACCGCATCAACCAAGGACAATTGCTGAACAATTTAGAAATTCTCTCAGCCAATGCCGCCCAAGCTTCTGTTAATTTGCGAAATTTGTCCAGCCAGATCGACAATCCCGCCACTTTGCTATTATTGCAGCAAACTCTAGATTCCGCACGAGCTACATTTCAAAACCTGCAGAAAATTACTTCCGACGTGGATGAATTGACAGGAAACCCTGAGCTCCGCAACAACATTCGCCAATTGTTCAAAGGATTGGGAAGCTTGTTGGGTTCGACAGAACAACTGCGACAGCAAGTTAAAATCGCTCAAACATTAGCGCCCATTTCCGAGAAAGAAAATGCGATGACCACTGTGGAAAGTCAATCAGTATATCCGGGATTTCCCAGCTTGCACAAACAGCCCAAATTGCCTATTACACCTCCTAAAGTTGCAATAACATCAGAGCAAAATTCTACTGAAAATACTCAGTAAAAAATGTTCTTATTGAATAACAGCGATTATGGGAAATTGGCTGTTTTGTTTATTTTAAAAAGTATGAAATGTATAAACTACAGTTGCCAATCTAGCAGTGTAGAAGTTTCATTTTTCAATTGGGAGCATCTCAGTTTTGCAAAAAACATTTTTTTATTGTAGTGCGAGCTTAAAAGATCGGGTATTATAGCACTCGCGAGTTCTTAAGCTCGCACTATAAATGCAAAACTGAGATATTTCCTTTCAATTAGTAACGCGAATACTCCAATTTGAAAAATTTCCTGCAATTTTTCCCAACAAAAAAAATAAATTAAAAAACCCAAAATATAATCCAAATATTATCGAAACTTGTCGTAAAAAAACCAAAACCAAGTACACTATAAACTTGGGGAAAATTACCATAAGACTTAAAATTACCAGACGATATTGTGGAAAATATCGACCAGCCACTTTTAGCCACCGCCCTCAGAGAATCCTGGGAATTTGTAGGATTCATTTTAGCTTCAATGCTGATAGCTGCCAATTTTGGAATTTACGCCAAAGTCAACGACAAAACAATAGTAAAAGCACCGGATTGGGTGTACGTACCCTCAGTATTGCCAGCCTAATCGGGAGAAATTCGCCGCAGTTCTACTCCCAATGCAGAGGGAGAAGCACCCGCATTAGTGATGGAATTGTTGTCGGATTATGAGGAGTTTGAGTATTCCGTGAAACCGATATATTCTTACGGAAAATGGCCGTTTTACTAAGGAATGTTGCAAATGCTAGTTGGGAGCATCTCAGTTTTACTTTATAGTGCTGTCCCCGATCGCGTTTTCATACATAAAAGCGAGCATCCCCGATCGCGTTTTCATACATAACTAAACGAGCGGGGAGGCTCGCAGTCTAAAAAAATGCTTGTTACAAAAGTGAGATATTCCCATTGGTAAGAGGCAAAAGGTTTACAATAGAACTACAATTCATAGGAAGCACGACCATGAGAACAGTCGCTCCCACCCTCAAGTCATCTGAAATTATCTACCCCAGTGCGGATGGAAAACCCGTGGCAGAAACTTACGACCACCTTTATGCAATTCTAACCACTTTAGAAGTCATCAAGCAATACCTCGCCGGACAGCACGCTACCGTTTTGGCCAACCAGTTTTTATATTACGCTGAAGGTTTCCCAAAATTGCGTACTGCACCGGATGTCATGGTAATCTACGATGTAGAACCCGGAGGCAGAGATAATTATAAAATCTGGTTAGAAGGGCAAGTTCCGAAGGTAGTTTTTGAAATTACTTCACCGAGTACGCAGTCGGAAGATAAAGTTACGAAAAAAGACTTGTACGAAAGTTTAGAAATTCAAGAATATTGGTTGTTTGACCCCAAAGGGCAATGGATACCGGAAAAATTGCGGGGATATCGATTGCGGGAAGATAGCTATCAATTAATTACTGACAGTCGCAGTGAAGTGCTGCAGTTGCGTTTTGAAATAGAGGGAAAACTGATCGGTTTTTATCGGGAAGATAATGGAGAAAAATTACTGATTCCTGATGAATTAGCCTCGGCATTAGAAGCGGAACGCCAGCGCGCCGAAGCTGAACGCCAGCGCGCCGAAGCTGAAAGTCAGCGCGCCGAAGCTGAAAGTCAGCGCGCCGAAGCTGAAAGTCAGCGCGCCGAAGCGGAAAGTCAACGCGCTGCTGAACTCGAATCTTTGCTAGGGCGTTATCGAGATCGGTTTGGCGAATTGCCTGAGAGTAACGGCTAAAAAGTAAGCGGGCGATCGCGCTTCACGAATCTCGATCGCCCGCGTGCTATTGTTAGCTAAATATTGTTGACAAATCTTAGGTTTTGTGTTGTCTGCTGGAATTGCTCTCAAATTTCTAATGGTGAGGGGCGATCGCGAATTCAATCGAAAAGTCGATCCCACAGAATAGAGAGTTAGTTGGTGAATAGACCTTGAATAATCGCTAAAATTAAGATGGCTGTGATTTCCCGATCGCTCTTGAGTTCTCTAATTTTTGGGTTAAAGGGCGATCGTTAGCAAACTTTAATCAAAAATTTATCGCGTCCAGAAAATCACTTCTACCACAAGGAAAAACCAATGACTAAAACATTATCGAAACCTGTCGAAACTAAAACCAAAACCAAGTACATTATAACTTGGGAAAAATTACCAGAAGACTTCAAATTACCAGATGACCCTGTGGAAAATATCGACCAGCCACTTTTAGCCGCCGCCCTCAGAGAATCCTTGGAACTTGCAGGATTCATTTTAGCTTCAATGCTGATAGCTTCCAACTTTGGACTGTGCGCTAAAGTCAACGACAAAACAATAGTAAAAGCACCGGATTGGGTGTATGTGCCCTCGGTATTGCCCGCCGAATCTGGAGAAATTCGCCGCAGTTATACTCCCAATGCTGAGGGAGAAGTACCGGCAGTAGTGATGGAATTTTTATCAGATCCTGATGGCAGCGAATATTCCACAAAACCGACATATCCTTACGGAAAATGGCGGTTTTACGAGCGAATTTTGCAAGTGCCAGTTTATGTAATTTTTGAGCCTAAGCTGGGAATTTTGGAAGTTTACAGACTCTCAGAGTCGGGAGAATATGAACTGCAACAACCGGATGCTAATCAGCGATTTTGGATAGAATCAATGAATTTATTTTTGGGGGTTTGGGAAGGAGAAAAATCTCAGAGGAGGGGTTATTGGTTGCGCTGGTGGGATGAGAATGGGAATTTGTTGTTGTGGGGTGTCGAACGGGTTCAGCAGGAACAACAGCGGGCCGAACAGGAACAACAGCGGGCCGAACAGGAACAACAGCGGGCCGATCGACTTGCAGAGTATTTAAGAAGTCAGGGTATCAATCCCGATGAAATTTGAAGGTGCGGACAAACCGTGCGATCGAATTAATGGTAACTAGAATAGGTGATTGGATTGAAAAACTTGACAAATATTGGATTTTGTGTATGTTCTAAAAACTTCAAATTTTAAATGGGAGGGGCGATCGTTTTGCGATCGAACTTGGGCAATCTAGAGATAGGTGCTTTGTGCGAGTGCCTGGAAAACAGCCGCGCTAAGG
The DNA here is from genome assembly GCF_963890365.1 of Tychonema sp. LEGE 07196. Taxonomy (NCBI): domain Bacteria; kingdom Bacillati; phylum Cyanobacteriota; class Cyanophyceae; order Oscillatoriales; family Microcoleaceae; genus Tychonema; species Tychonema sp. LEGE 07196. Next base: position 27,259 of record NZ_CAWPRX010000055.1, read on the forward strand.
GTTAGCAATGGAAAGTATACAGACAAAATCGAGCGATCGTCGGGTGGTCAATAAGAGCGATCGAACTAAGCAGATTTTTGCGTTAGTATCGATGGTTGGGTTTGCTGGTTCTGCGATTTTTGGGATTGTGAGTCTGTTCAGCAGCGGTTTGAGCAGTCAGCACCGACAAAAACCGGTGGCTGCTGCTGCTGTTTCTCAGGAATCTTTGCTGGCGGCGCAGGAACGGGGATATGAGACAGTTTTGCGGCGGGAACCTCAAAATCAGACGGCTCTGGAGGGGTTGGCCAAGGTGCGGTTGGAGATGAATAATAAGGTGGGGGCGATCGAGCCTTTGGAAAAGTTGGTCAAGCTAAATCCTGACAGAGCTGATTATAAGGTATTGTTGGGACAGGCGAAGGGGAAAAAGTAGCGGAAAGGGCGATCGGTAACTCATTATTACAGTAGATGGATAACTTTTAAATTAAATGGTTCTTGAGAATTCAAATGACTGACTTAGTTTCAGAAAAGGATTGAATATGGGTATAGTACGCATGGGACCGCCAATCGAAATTATATACAAACTTAAAGAAGTTTACGGTCTAGATAATTTTATTGAAACAGGAACATATCAAGGTCATACAGCATACTGGGCCAGCCAAGTATTTGAACAAGTTTTTACAATAGAGTATTCTCAAGACATTTATCAAAAAGTTACCGAAAAATATGGTCATATCACAAACATAGATTTTCTGTACGGTGATACCCGAAATCTGCTGGAAAAAACAGTTTCGAGACTGAAAAAACCCAGCTTATTCTGGCTTGATGCTCATTGGAGTGGAGGGTTAACTTACGGAGAAAGCGATGAGTGTCCGTTAATCGCAGAAATCGAAATTATCAACCGTTCCCACTGCGAACACTTTATTTTTATTGATGATGCCCGATTGTTTTTATCTCCTCCACCGCCACCCCATTTGCCTCAACAATGGCCGGATATTAACACAGTATCAAATTTATTAAATGCAGCAAAAAACCGCCGACACATTGTAATTGTTGATGATGTTATTATTGCTGTTCCGGCGCGAGCAAAAGAACTAATTGTTCAGTATTGCCAAGATTCAATCGCAAATTTAGGCAATACAGGAAGCGGTAAACAGGAAGAAAATCATCAAATCACTGAGGCGTATACTAATAATATTAATAACGGAGAGTCTATCAATAATTATGAATTAAAAATAATAGAAAACTTTATTTTTCCTGGCAATGTAGTTTTCGATATTGGCGCAAATATAGGTAGCTGGACAAATCAAGTATTAAACCGATATCCCGACGTTCAAATCCATTTGTTTGAGCCAGCACCGCCAATCTATCAAACACTTCTACAAAACCTGGCTGAACCGATTAAAAGCGGTCAACTCGTGTTCAACAACTTGGCAGTAGCACACCAACAGGAAATCAGGGAATTTTATTATTACGAAAAATCTTCAGGTTGGAGTACATTACACCGCCGATTTGAAATCGAAAAACAATATAACATTGATTCGCCTCAGCCTTTTCAGGTTTTAACAGCTACCCTTGATGATTATGTCCAAACTAGGGGCATAAAGCGAATTAATTTCTTAAAAATTGATACAGAAGGCGGCGAACTACAAGTTCTTTACGGAGCAACTCACCTGTTGCAAAAAGGCAAAGTAGATTATATTCAGTTTGAGTATGGTGGAACATTTATCGATGCTAACATCACATTAAAACAAGTATTCGAGCATTTACAAAAGTTTAGTTACACAATATTTAAAATACTGCCCAATGCTTTACAACCCTTACTACAGTTTTTACCAGAATATGAGAATTACGAATATAGCAACTATTTAGCGGTGAACGAGAGATTCACAGCTTTGATTTTTAGTGAAGCACAAAATATGCTCGATTTGCAGCAGCTTTGCGTAAAACATTCTGTTGTGCCACGCGGCGTTATTCACATTGGAGCCCACGAAGGCAAGGAAATTGCAAGATACCAATCAATGGGAGTACAAAGAATACTGTTAATTGAAGCTAACCCTGTTGTATTTGAACGTTTAAAAACAAACATAGCGGGTTTTCTTAACGTGCACGCAGTGAATTGTGCAATTAGCAATATCAACGGCACAAGCACATTATATGTAACTTCTCTGGATCAAAGCAGTTCGATATTGCCATTGAAGGAGCATCAAAAGATTTATCCGCAAATCAAGGAAGTTGAGCGTGTAGTTGTGGAGTCGAGAAATCTGGATACGCTTTTAGAAGAACTTCAAGTTAATCCCGCCGATTTTAATATTTTAAACATTGATATTCAAGGTGCAGAGCTTTTGGCTTTCCAAGGAGCAACCAATGTTCTCAAACACATAGAAGCAATTAATACGGAAGTTAATTATGAAGAACTCTATGAAGGCTGTGCTTTAATTGACGAAATCGATGAGTTTCTGGAGATATGCGGTTTCGATCGCGTAGCAACTACAACACCGTTCCATCCATCTTGGGGCGATGCGTTTTATGTGAAAAAGCCCGCAGTCACAATGTCCACGCTGGGTAGAAACGGACGGTTTGCCAATCAAATATTTCAGTATGCTTTCTTGAAAATTTATGCGAAAGAACATAACTTGAAAGTAGAAATGCCAGCTTGGATCGGTCAATATCTCTTTGGTTGCAATGATTCGCCCATTTCTCAAGAGTTGCCGGTAGTTACTGAACCCACGAATAAATTGTCAGCAGCTCGCATCCCTAATGCGAAAGAAATATTTAAAAATGTAAACTTTTGGGGTTACTTTCAATATCACACAAAGTATTACAAACTGCACCAAGAGTATTTCTGCTCCCTGTTCAAACCTGTACGGGAAATAGAAACGAAAATGAAGGAAGCCATCGCTCGTCTGCGATCGCGCGGCAAAACAATCGTCGGTTTGCATTTGCGGCGCGGAGACTACGGCTACGAAGATTTTTTTATAGCACCGAGCGAATGGTACAGAGAATGGCTACAAGGTTTGTGGGAAACCCTCGACGAACCAATACTATTTATTGCCAGCGATGAACCGGAAAAAGTTTTAAGTGATTTTGAGGAGTATAATCCCGTCACGACCAAAGATTTCGGTTTGGAGTTACCGGAAGCGGAGTTTTACCCGGATTTTTACATATTGAGCCAGTGCGATATTGTAGCAATTTCAAATAGCTCATTCTCCTTTGCAGCTTGTATGCTTAACGAAATAGGCAAATTTTTCTTTCGTCCGCACTTGTCGTCCGAAAAATTAATTCCATTTGACCCCTGGAATAGTGAACCAATTTTGCAAAATTATATGCCTATTCATTTTTTCACAATAGTCCTAAATGGTGAACCTTTCATCCGCTACCATATAGAGATTTTGCAGCAACTACCTTTTAAATGGCATTGGCATATTATTGAGGGAGTAGCGGAGCAAAAACACGATAGTGCTTGGATGCTTAGCTTGGGCGGAAAAATTACTGATGAACTTCACGATCGGGGTCGCAGCAAGGATGGTACATCAGACTATATAGATGAAATAGCACGGCTATATCCAAAAAATATTACTGTTTATCGCAAGCCAGAAGGTGTTTTTTGGGATGGAAAGCGTGAAATGGTAAATGCACCGCTGGAAAATATTAAAGAGGAATGCTTGCTGTGGCAGGTGGATGCAGATGAACTGTGGACTGTTGAGCAAATTTGTAAAGCCAGACAAATGTTCGTTGAAAATCCAGAAAAAACAGCAGCTTTTTATTGGTGCTGGTATTTTGTTGGAGAAAATCAGGTGATTAGCACTCGCAACTGTTATGCTCAGAACCCTGCACAGGAATGGTTGCGAACTTGGAGGTTTAAACCGGGATGTGTTTGGATCGCTCACGAACCTCCAAGATTAGCTGAACCTTTATCAGATGGCGAATGGAGGGATGTTGCAGAAGTCAACCCTTTTTTACATGAAGACACAGAAAAAAAGGGGTTGGTTTTCCAGCATTTTGCTTATGTGACGCTAGAACAGCTAGCATTTAAAGAACAATATTATGGTTATAAAAATGCAGTTGCACAATGGCAGAAGCTGCAAGTAGAAACTAAGTTTCCTGTGCGTTTGGGCAATTACTTGTCATGGGTGCAAGATGGAACAATGGTTGATAGGGCTGAGTCTTTTGGTGTAGAACCGATCGCACGACGCGACCAAGATCGTAATCTATGGAGATTTGTTCAGCCTGACGAGTTGCCAAGACAAACAGCAATGCAAAAATTAACCCCCAGGATTATTGTGGATGGCGTGTTTTTCCAGCTTTACAATACGGGAATTGCGCGGGTGTGGCGATCGCTCTTAGAAGAGTGGGTGACGCAGGATTTTGCCAAACATATTATTGTCCTCGATCGCTCTGGAACTGCACCAAAAATTCCTGGCATTGCCTATTGCCCTGTTCCTGCTTACGACTATGAGAAGACGGATAGCGAGCGCGAAATGCTACAGCAAGTTTGCGACGAACAGGAAGCTGACTTATTTATCTCAACTTACTACACAACGCCTCTATCAACACCTTCCGTCTTTATCGCCTATGACATGACTCCTGAAGTCTTTGAGACAAATCTTGATGAACCCATGTGGCGCGAGAAACATTATGGCATCCGCCACGCATCTGCATACATTACTATTTCCCGCAATACAGCATCAGACTTATTAAAGTTTTTTCCTGATATTTCCTCAGATTTAGTAACAGTCGCTCATTGTGGAGTTTCCCCAAAACTATCGCCAGCTAGCCCAGAGGAGATAGAGCATTTTAGGATTAAATACAATCTCTCAAAGCCATACTTTATGATGGTGGGTGCGGCGGGTGGTCATAAAAATGCACCCTTATTTTTGCAAGCTTTCGCGCAACTGCCCAATCAACCAGAATTTGATATTGTCTGCACAGCTCACAGCGCTTTAACAAAGGATGAATTTGAACCCTACACTTCTGGGAGTACAGTGCATAAGCTTCCCCTTAGCGATGAAGAGTTAAAAGCAGCTTTTTCGGGTGCTATTGCGCTAGTTTATCCGTCCCAGTATGAAGGCTTTGGGTTGCCGATTTTAGAGGCAATGGCTTGTGGCTGTCCAGTTATTACTTGTCCCAATGCTTCTATACCTGAAGTGGCTGGAGAGGCAGCTTTATATGTTAAGGATGATGATGTTGAAGCAATGGCGATCGCACTTGTCCAAATCCAAAACTCGGAAGTACGCGAAGCTTTGATAGATGCTGGAATTGAGCAAGCGAAAAAGTTTTCTTGGTCAAAAATGAGCAAAGAAGTTAGTGATGCTTTATTACTTGCCCTTCCCCTCTCTCCTCAAGAAATTTCTGAGATAAGCTGTGGGAAATTCGAGGCTAAATCAATGGATTCTTCTCGCGACTTTAGAGATAAATATATCGACTATATTTATCATAATTGTCCTGGTCTGGATGCAAATTCTCTAGCTCGTATAGCGACAATCCTTGAAAGCACCTGCTGGGAAGAACCTACCTCCAGCACCGACTTAAACAACGTTGCAGTATTAGCTTTGATCTTAGCAGAACAGTCTGAAGACTTATTAGATCGCCAACTTTACCTCAATATGGCTTTAGAAGCCTTAAACCAAGGAATAGAGCAAGATAGCTCTCCTCTCTGTATAGCTCATCTAGCTCTCATCTTGACGATGACTGGAGAAATGTCGCAAGCTATAGAACTTGGTTTTCCTGCTTTTCTCAACACCATCCCCAATGTTTACAGTACCATAGAGAAACTTCCCCCTGCACTCGTTTACTTGCCTTCACCGCGCAACAGTTTGCTTAATACTTTGGCTGAGCAATTGACACATCTACTTCAAGCAAGAGATGCTTCTACTCAGGCATTTCTCCTGTTCAGCGAAGTGCTATGTCGAACTCACATTGTATTTTATTCAGCAGGTGGACTCCGACTACTAAATCTAGCAGAGAAGGTTCTGCCAGATTCGAGTTCCATCAAGTTTAAACTAGGAGTCTCGTGCATGGCTAACAATTTAAGGGAAGGACTTTTATACCTGCACCAAGCCAAGCAGCTAGCGCCACATTCGCCACAAATTTTTCAAGCTCTCTACCTCGCTTATCGAGATATACAGGATGGAAATTCATCTAGCTACTGGCTAAATGAGGCTCGTACATTTCACAAGAAAGATCCTACCGATCCTGATTGGAAATGGGCAAAGTTAGCAGCAAATTCTTCTGTCACTTACCTACCTGTTGAAAAAGATTTATTATTAGCCGTTGATGCAAGTTTTCGGAGTATTGTAACAGGTGTCCTACTGGCAGAGGGAGATTGGTTTGAACATGAAATGGAATTTTGGCGAAACTCTGTTAAAGTGGGCATGACCGTGATAGATGTTGGCGCAAATGTCGGCGTTTATACCTTTACTGCTGCGCGACGGGTGGGGGCTACAGGTCGTGTACTAGCAGTGGAACCTTTTACAGGTTGTTTGCGCTGCTTAGAAGAAACCTGTAAAATCAACGAGTTCGATTCGGTAACAATATGTGCTGGAGCTGCTAGCGATCGCATTGGTACAGCACGATTGCAGCTTTACGCAGCTACCGAGTTGAACGAAATTGTTACTGGTGATGCGGCACAATCAATGCAAATTGGTTCCTTTGAAGAAGTTCCGTGTTTTACTTTGGACAGTTTAGTTGAGCAGGAAAACGTCAACCGAGTTGATTATCTTAAAATAGATGCAGAAGGACACGAAATGTCAGTTTTAATAGGTGGGGAAAAAATATTATCTAAATTTTCTCCTATCATCCTCTATGAAAATATCGCTACGAGCAAAGGCAGTAATTTACCTGTTGCTGATTATCTTAAAAGCAAAGGGTATAAACTCTTTCGCTATCAACCTTACGCCCAGCAACTAATTCCTATAAACTCATCTGATGAGTTGGATGGAAACCTAAATATTATCGCTGTTCCTGAGAGCAAAATAGATTTCATTTCTCAATCTTAAAAGTACATTTCAATTAATAAACCAAAGGAAAACTTAGGCTATGTCAGCATTTCTACCCAGTTTAAAGAGAAGCGGTCATTTAGATCGGATTCACATGACAGTTTGTAACGTTGGCTCCCGCAAACTTACCAGTGAAGATGAGTATGGCCAAAAAGGCTGGGAAATATTTGCACCAAATCTGACTATTTATGGATTTGATGCTGATGCTGATGCTTGTGAGGCGAGCAATACTGCTCTGGAAGCTCAACAAATAAATTGGACAGAAAAACATATTCCTCTAGCGCTAGCAAATTCTGTAGGCGAATCTACACTTTATGTAACTAAGCATCCCATGTGCAGCTCTTTGTACCCACCTAATGAACCTTATCTAGAGCGCTTTTCAGGCTTGTCAGAATTAGTCAACTTAGATTTTTATATGGGAATAGAAACAACTACATTAGATGAGTTCTGCCAAAGTGAAGGGATTGAGGAAATAGACTTTTTACAAATTGACGTTCAGGGCGCAGAATTACAAGTATTACAAGGTGCTTCTCAAATCTTGGGACAGTCTATTCTTGCTGTGCAGGCTGAAGTCGAGTTTTCACACCTCTATAAAAATCAGCCTTTATTTGCTGATGTTGATATTTATCTCAGGGAACAAGGATTTACTTTGTTCGATTTAGATCGAGCTTATCGTTTGCGGAGCAGATCTCCAATTCGTTCAACAGTTCGCGCTGGACAGTTATTATACGGAGATGCTTTTTACTTGCGGGATCTGATAGAAGACGGCTTGGAAAACAATCTAAAAACACCAGATAAAATTCTCAAATTAGCTTGCATTGCTGATATTCTCAATTTCCCTGACTATACTCTGGAATTATTAGAGTATTTAACTTTACACTATGGCAACAACCCTGACTATAATTTTGCCAAAAATATCGTTGAGAGTTTGGCTCAATTTCCAGAGCTTGTCAACAAAGGAATAACTTCTCTGCCTGCTGTTTCCCGATTTTTGGATTACATTGATGGTTATGATATCGAGTCTCTCATCCCCGGTAAATAACCCAACCTAACCACGAACAATTTCCTATTGATTGGACTTTATGTTCACCAGAAAAATCATCTCTGTCAGTATGTATTGCTTCCAGAGAAAAATTGAACAATCTGCTGTTATACCAATTTAATATGAAGCTGCATAGAATAGGGCTTCAAGAATAAACTTGTAAGATGACAACGAACTAATTTGCTCAGGAGTGATTTTTTCAATAACTTGTTTCAAGCGCTCTCGTAATTGATCGAGTGTTGTAAAAACCTCTCCAACAAGTTGCTGTTTGATATATTCCCAAACCCTTTCAATTGGATTAAGTTCTGGACTATGTGAGGGTTGACAGACAGGAATTAAATTTTCGGGCACTGAGAGAGTTCATTAGTGATATGAGCACCCGCTCTATCTATGTGAATGAGGGCAATATCTTTACCCAATTGTAGAGAAAGAGCGTCAATAAATTGCTGAAAATCTTCTCCGTTAAGATGAGCATATTCTTGGCAAAAATGCCAGCAATCTCATTGGTTCGACTACCCCATACAACCAAAAATTTTCACGTTTCCACAGTATGGGAGCAACTGGTTTTACCCCCCGAGCTGTAATTACTTTTCCCGTCAATGTTTTCAATCCCAACCGGGTTTCATCTTGGCATAAATATCGTAGCCTTTTACCCTTGCCAAAATAATTTTGAAACGTTAATACTGCTGGAACGATGTTTTTTTTAAAAGTTCCACTGCTGCTACGTCCTGTAAAGCACTTTGGGGACGTGGTACTTTCAGTTTTCCATGAAGGCGATAATGCACCCATGCATAAACTGTTGCATAAGTAAGGAATAGATTATACTCGCTTTTGAGCCATTCCACAATTTCCCCGTAGCTTTTGAAGGGGACTCCTGTTGCCAAACGTTCTTTTAGTCCTGCTAATGCATCACCTGTCAAGTGTGGTTCTTGTCCAGGGGCTTTTTTCACCAACAATAATTCCGACAATCCACAAGTCGCTACTTTTGTAACCAGCGGGTTATCGTAGATTTATCTCTCCCCAAACGATTCGCTAATTCTTGATGCTCCTGTACTTGCCCTGTTTTTAACCACCATAATACTTGTATTCGTTCTTTCTGACTGGCAGTACGAGTATTTTTTAGTTGTTTTTCTAAAAATTCTACACTTTCTTCAATTGTGATTTTTAAACTACGAGCCATAAAACGCACCATCAACGCTATCTCTATATTATATGCAGCTTCACATAAAATTGGTATTACTTCAATATCTTCCCTTGAAGCAACAGCGCCATTGAAATTTGAGCGTGGATTGTACAGCGTTGATTTTGAGTTTCGCTACTCGGATTTGTACGATAATTACTCTACAAAAGCTCCTTACTACTCCTGATAGTTTTCAACATATTTGTGCCACATTTGCTCGTAAGCTTTTTCCATCTCTCGCGTAAATTGCTTACCATTCCACAGCGGAGCAGTTTGTCGTGACTGTCGCAGTTTCCAAGATATTTGTTGGCGCAAAACAGGGTCTTTTCCTAAACGAATTCCCCATTCTACATACTGTTCATCAGTCCAAGCAATCCCTTCGGAAATACCTGCATTCATCATCATAGTGTAGCTGTTACGAGCAGCAAACTGCTGCCCTACTCGTGTTACTATAGGAACGCCCATCCACAGCGTTTCCAATGTTGTTGTAGCTCCGTTATAAGGATATGTATCTAGTACCACATCTGCAATGCCCAAATTAGCTCGGTGTTCTACCTCCGATCCTGTCAATCCTAAAAATCGCAGGCGATCCGCTCCCACTCCCTCTGATTCCGCAATTTCGACAAAAAACTTTTTGAGTGATTCTTGATCCGCCAAACCTTTAATTAAAAAGTAACTATTCGGTACTTCCTTAAGAATTTTCAGTTGTAACCGTGCGGTATCGGGGTGATACTTATATCCCCTCTGAGCGCTCAGATAAATCACAGCATCACTGCCGATATCCAAGTGATCGCGTCGCAAGGTTGGTACCCCAACCTCAAAACCATCGACTGCTATGTAAGTTTGAGGCAAACGCCAGATTTTTTCCGTATAGTAGTCTTGAGCTGATTCTGGTAAAACGTAAGGATCGGCAATATAGTAATCAATACTTGGGAGGCTCGACGCATCCCAACCCAGCCAAGTCACCTGAACAGGTGCTGGTTTAATTGCCATAATTTCACAAGAATTACTCAGCGTTACACTATCTAGATCTACTAAGATATCTATTTCATCTTCGTAAATTTTTTCAGCAACTTCATAACTATCTAATCCTAATTTATAAGCTTTGTCAACTTTGCTAATGTACCAATCTTCTACCTTGTCGCGACTCATTTCCGAGCTGAGCAGGTAAGCATTTACTTCAAAGCGAGATGGATCGCGGTACTCAAACACCCACCGCGCCAACCACCCCACAGAATGGCTGCGTAAGCAATGAGACAGATATCCAATCTTCAAACGTTTACTAGGAGGATCGATCTTGAGAAGGGGCGATCGCCTCTGGCGACATTTCTCCACTTTCTCCTTTGCATAATTTTCAACATTTAACTGAGCAAGCTGAGCTAATTGACAGCGAATTTGTATGTTTTCCTGTGGGATATCCTGAAAGTATGGGAAAAAAAACACAGACACAAATAAACCAAGATTAGCACCCTGAGTTAGGGATGTCGGTTGCTCCTCCATCAAAGCCGCTAACAGGGACTTCTGCGCTTCCAACGCTAAACAAAATTCCTCCCAATAACCACCAGCTCCCATCAAACCGCGCATGATCAGGAAATTAGCGTAAACTTTATTTGCTAAGTCTTCCAAAACGGAATAGTACAACTTAGCAGTTTCTATTCCTTTGGTATGCTCACCAATATCTTGATAAAAAGAAGACAAAGCACCCAGTAATTCTGGATTTTTAGGAGCTATACGCAAGCCCAGCTCACCGAAGCGTGCTGCTAATGCAAATTGCTTTGCTAAGTAAGAAATCTTATAAACAAAAGGTATTAAAATACTTAAAAAAGTTAGGGGCTCTTTGACGTGGGCTGTACTAGCTTCCGTCAAGTCAAAGGATGACGGATAAAAAGGAGCCCGGTCTAAAACATTCTTCAATACTTGCATCAATAGCTCAAAGTCTACCCCGTTTGCTTGTTCTGACTTAAGCAGCTCAATGACGCCAATATCTACCAATTCCTCCCCACTATATGTCTCAAGCATGGTAGACAGCCCGATCAAATGCAATAGATTATTGATATCTGTAGGATTAATTTCCCTTATATGCTGTCGAATTGCCCAAGCCACTGCATAGTCACCCAGATCCCGCTGTCTATTCGCCTCTGTTTGCAGAACCTGTGTTAGCTCCTCACTCCACTGCTCTATTTCTTCAGATTCTCCCTCCGCCACTGCCAACAGCCAAGTAGTCTGAGCTTCAATTTCTTGTCCCTGCAACAGCAACATCAACCCTAAGTGCCAGTAGTGCGACTTGACATTTGGTTCGTCTTCAATTGCTTGTTCATAAAGCTTTGCAGCCTGAATGTAATTTCCTTGAACCAGAAATTGAGCGGTTTTTTCCGGCCAATCAGATTCTACAGCCGATAAATCACTAGAAACCATAGACTAAGCTGTTCAAAACAGTTTTTATAAAATAGATAAGAGCAGGTAGTACACAGAGTCCTACCCGCTCCCGTTAAGAAACAATTATTGTGAGGATTGGGAATTACTTCTGAACTATGGTCATACCTGTTCCGCAGGTGACTTCTGTCGTACCATAATTAGCGGGTGCAGGATTACCAGTATTGGTAGTCTCACAAATTATGCTTTGCGTGGTTTTGGCGTCGCCAGCATCGACTAAACCTACCCCACCGGCATATCCTTTAAGAGCGGAAGTATTAGTGGGACCTGCCAGGGAATCAGCGGAGGATGCGGTAGTTACTACACTGTAGTTATAGTTAGTGGTTTGAGTTTTGAGGCCGAGACCCAAAGCGGCAACGTTACTCCCAAACTTAGTATTCTCTGCGTAGTATGCTTGCTGACCCTTATTCATTGAACTGACATACTGTTTGCCTTCAGACTGCTTGGCTTTATTGGCTTGGTTGAGGAAGGCTGGCAAAGCAATAGCAGACAAAATACCGATAATGATGATAACAACCAGCAGTTCAATCAGGGTGAAACCTTGATCCTGTCTTCTTTTGTTGATGTGTTGCAGGAACTTGGCTTTAAATTCAGTCTTCATAAGTCTTTTCTCCTTGAGGGGGTGGGATGCTCGTTTCTAACTCTTATATGTAACTTACCCAGTTGTCGGCGCTTTAATATCACCCCAGAGCAATTTTTTTTCAACTCCCGGTGTTAACGCTCCAAAAGCACGTATAGAAAGACTTCCAGCCTAATCAACAGTTCCTTGACTTGCTCAAAGGCTGTTTGTTCGCTAACAGTCTCTAGGTTAACAGCCATCTGGGAGCGGATTTGGAGCCACTGCTGGACTAGCGACACCGCAGACTGCGGCCCCTCCCACAGAGGTAGCAAGCAAGCGGCAATTGTACTGTCGATCGCCACCGGCGCTAGAGTTGGCACAATAATATAACGGCTGATCTCAAACGCCGTCTGACTGTCAATGCAATTACTCAAGTCTTCCCTAATCTGAGAAGTCCTCAGTTGCGGGTGCAGGTGTACCCGTGATTCCCGCCATTGAGCTTCCGTCCATTCCGCCACGGGCACAAAATCATGAGCCTGATGGGGATTGCCGCACCAGAAATCAAACAAACGGTGCAGGGGATGTAACAAGTCAAATAAATGCAGCCGCTCTTCCAGAGAAGCTTCTGGCAGACTCATCGCCAAAAACGGAGGCAAATCACCTGCATCTTTGAACAAATCCATCAAATCCCACCTGCGCCAAGCCACCATATTGATAAACTCTAGATCGGCGGATCTCAACATGGCAAACACTTCAGGAATGGTAGAACCTTTATCACCCACCAATAAATAGTTAGACATAATCCATGACTCATTCTGCGCGCGATCTGAGTTCCAGGTGAATGCCTTAAGCCCTACTTCATCTTCTAATGCTTCCATTGTTTCGCGGACTATTTCTATCTCCAATTCTCCCGGAGATCCATCCATTAATCCCATTGCTTTGAAAACAGCTTGAGCGCGAAATACTCCGGCTCTACCATTTGAACTGTGAAGGTTGGTGCGGATGATGCCATCGGGAGCCAGAACAGACTTCATCGCCTGCAATCCAGCAACAGCATCGGGCAAGAGATACAGAACTTCGTCAGCATTTATATAGTCAAACTGTAACCCTAAAGTTGGTAAATTTTCTATTTTCAAAGCATAAAACTCTGCATTAGCAACCCCATGATATTGCAAACGTTGCTCGGCTAGTTTCACAGATTCTTCTGATAAATCAATGCCTACTATTTTCGCTCCCGGATTGGCTATAGCTAAAACCAAAGATTTATAACCGGTGCCGCATCCTGCATCAAGGATAACTTTACCTTCTGTATTGATGACTTTTCTATTTCTGAAGTAGTAAGCAGTGACAAGATTGTGAAGGTAGAGCAATTCGCTGTTGTCTTTTGGAGATTCTTCCAGCGGGATTCTGGGATAAGGAGTATTGTCAAATTGCTGGCGAATGTTTTCTATTAACTCTAAATTTTGGCGATCCATGTTCAATTGCGCTCAACGCTGGCAAATTATCCTAGTATCTCAAAAAATAGCCGATCGCCCGCCAAGCCGCAACACATACTTGCCATAATAATCTCAATCCCTGATTATACAACCAACCAGCACATCAATGAACACCAACATCAGCCCGATCCTCAAAGTATTCACCCTCTCCGCCGCCCTTTCCCTAGCCATCAAGTACGCAGGGCCTAGCTTATCCATCCCCTCTACCGACCTCAACGCCATCATCGCCGTCTTTTCCCCCAGTCTGATGCTAGCAGCTATCCTCGGCTGGCGATCGCGCCAACAGCCAAGATAGGGGATGGAGGGCGATCGCGCCCAAAGACGAGTTAAATTAAGCTAGGTGCGATCGAACACTCAAACCAAAACCCATTCATGCCCAGCAATATAGATGAGACAGACAATCACATGGATCTAGCCACCTTAAATCTCAAACCCTTAAATTTGCTGATTTTTCCTGATTGGAACCAAGCCGAAGAATCAGTTTATTTAGAGTTAGAACAAATTATTAGGAGTCTGGTAAGTCATCCCGATCGCGATTTTTTAACTATTTTAATATATGTCAGTGAATCCTTAGAAAAGTCAGAGTTAGATGCCAATCTGATTTTATCAGCTATTGTGATGAATCTTTTCATGGAAGAAGATTTAGATACTAGCTGCGAACCGGAAATTATTTTATTGGAAAATCTCAATCGAAGCCAGTGGCTAGATATTTTGCCACATATTCAATATCGAATTAAGTTGAGTGCGGAAAATCACCAAGCAGTAGCAGACTCTGGAATCGCACCAATTCCAGTAGTGGAACAAGAACAACTTAGCGATATAACAGTTGATTCCCAAGCATTAGCGTTGAGAGAATTCGGCAACCAACTCTACCGCCAAGGAAGATACGAAGCAGCCATTAAGCACTATCAAAGGTTTTTAGTATCCCAGATAGGAGATATAGAACTGTATGGTAACTTAAGCGAGTGTTTAAGAAACCTCAACAGAATCGAAGAAGCGATCGCGATTCTTGAACAAAGCATCCGCAATTACCCGACAGCCGGACAACTGCATTTTCAACTCATCAAAGTTTGCCAGCAAAACGGACGCACTCAAGAAGCTATATCAAGTGCAGAAAAAGCAACGCAAATACTGCCTAATGAATATGTTTTTCAACTGTTTAAACACTTAACATTGCCGATTATTTATAACACATCAGATGAAATACAATTTTACAAAAAAAGATTTGTTCAAGAATTAAAAAAATTAATTCAGCAAACATCCCTAAAAACTCCACAAGACAAAATTAATGCTTTCCGGGGTTTTAGTAGTTTCACTAATTTTTACCTAGCATATCAGGCTCACAATGTTGTGGAATCGCAATCAAAGTATGCTAATTTAGTCCATCAAGTTATGGCCGCCAACTATCCGCAGTGGGTGCAACCGCAATCGATTCCTCCAGTGTTGGAAAATGGCAAAATTAGAGTCGGTTATATTTCTAGTTACTTGCATTCTTACAGTGGAACTTTATGGTTGACTGGCTGGTTGCGTTATGCCGACACAAAACACTTTGAAATTTACTGTTACTATACGGGTAACGATCCCGATCCAATTACAGAACAATTTCGTCAATATAGCACAGAATTTCGGCACATTCCCTACAACCTAGAAGCCGTATGCCAACAAATTATTGATGACAAATTGCATATTCTTGTCTTCCCAGAAATTGGCATGGATGCACCAACTATCCAAATAGCAGCTTTGCGCCTTGCCCCCGTGCAATGTTCGGCGTGGGGACATCCTGTCACCTCTGGTTTGCCGACGATTGATTACTTTATTTCCAGCGAATTGATGGAACCCGAAGATGGGCAATTGAATTACTCAGAAACTTTAATTAAGTTGCCTAATATTGGTGTTGCCTACCCAAAACCCATTGTTGGTAAATTAACTCAGACTCGCTCAGATTTTGACCTCCGAGAAGATGCAGTAATTTATTTGTGCTGCCAAGCCCCTTTCAAATACTTACCGCAATATGATTTCATATTAGCAGAAATTGCGAGTCGCGTTCCGCAAGCTCAGTTTATTTTTCCGCGCGGTGAATTGCTGCGGGAACGGCTAAAACGTGCTTTTGCTGCTATCAATCTTGACAGTGAAGATTACTGTCTGTTCCGAACTATTCCAACTCGACAAGATTACATAGCAATTAACTTTCTTGCCGATGTTTTCTTAGATACTTTCACTTGGTCGGGGGGGAATACATCTTTGGAGGCGATCGCCTGCAATTTACCCATAGTAACTTGTCCGGGAGAATTTATGCGGGGACTTCACACCTATAGCTTTCTCAAAATGCTGGGAGTGACAGACACAATCGCTAAAAATGAAGCAGAATATATTGAAATTGCTGTCAAGTTGGGTAGAGATTCAAAATGGCGGCTAGATATTGCACAACGCATGAGTCAGCGACAAGGTAATCTATTTGACGATAGAGTTTGCGTGACTGCGTTAGAGTCTTTTTATCAAAGAGTTGTTCGAGAAAGACTTGAAGGTTATAGTAATTCTATAGAACCCATTTGACATCTTTGAGTTTTTGGGTTGGGTGACGAGAAATATAGAGATAAACTGGTTTCTGAGATTTACGCTCATGGCGAGAAACCGGGTATTCTTGGAGTTTTTGGTTGGGTGACGAGAGATATAGAGAGAAACCCGGTTTCTGAGATTTACGCAGAATAGATATCAAATAAGTTTTATAGCTTAGGGCAACCAAAACCAAACTAGAAGCCATAACCATGATTCAAGCCCTAGCAGAATTGGTAATATTCGATAAATTCATTGACTGGTATCCTGACAACTCAGAACACCGCTACGAATTGCACAATGGAGAGATTTTTGAGACCCCAAAACCAACAGATAAACATTCTAAACTGACAGGTTTTCTCGTAGCATATCTAAACTTTGAAATCAGACTGCTACAATTGCCCTACTTCATTCCCAAAGAATCTGTCATCAAACCCATTAGGGAGTCATCGGGACATGAACCAGATATTATTGTACTTAACGAACAAACCATTGAAAAATAGCCTTTGTGGCAAAAAGTATCAATTTTTACAATGGGTTCATCAGTTCCCCTGATTGTAGAAGTAACCAGCACTAACTGGGTGGATGATTACTCCCTAAAGCTTGAGGCTTACGAGTCAATTGGCATCCAAGAATATTGGATTGTAGACTATCTAGGATTGGGCGGCAGACGGTTCATCGGCAACCCCAAACAACCTACTTTTTCAATTTACCAACTAATTGATAGCGAATATCAAGTCAAACAATTCAGAGGGGCTGAGATTATTGAGTCCCCAACTTTCCCAGAATTGCATCTGACAGCGCAGCAGGTGTTCGCCAAAGGTAATTGAGGAAATTGCTTTCTTTGCTGTCCGAATAGAGTATCTTAGTGAAGGTAGGAGTCAACTTAAGCTGTGAATGTAGTGCCAGACTGGTGTCTGACGATTATGCCTAGATCCCCTAGCGCCCCGGATAGTCGGGGGGAACAAGAAATTGCTCAAATTTCCCCTTCTTAAGGGGGATGCGAGGGGACTCAAAATGCGGCTGTAAACGAGAGATACGAAGAGTTATATTCTTATAATTCCCAATACTCTACTCCTCAATCTCAAATCTCAAATCTCAAAGCTAAAATCTAATGAAGCTAGGACAGTGGATGGGCTTATTAGCCCTCATCGCATCTTGTTACATCCTCTGGCAAATCAGACAAGCCCTGCTGCTGCTTTTTGCCGCTATCGTCTTAGCCACAGCCTTAAACAGACTAGCACGCTACTTGCAAAAATTCCGACTCAAAAGGTCGATCGCCGTACTTTTATCAATTAGCTTTTTAGTCCTGGTTTTGGTAAGCTTGTTCCTGATAATTGTACCGCCCTTTGCCCTACAATTCCAACAACTGACCCAAAAAGCACCTGAAGGAATCGCTAAACTAAACGACTGGGTAGATCAAATCGAAGCTCGCTTCTCGGGACAATTCGATCAAAGGCTGCCGAATCTTGATGTTAACGATATTATGCGACAACTGCAACCCTTGTTCAACCAACTCGTTGGCGGTGCAGGAGCTTTTGTTGGCAACACATTAGGGGTTATCCTCAGCTTTTTGCTGGTCTTAGTTTTGACCTTGATGACCTTAGCAGATCCCCTCTCTTACCGCAAAGCATTTATACAACTATTTCCCTCTTTTTACCGCCGGCGAATCGATGGTATTTTAGATGAATGCGAAATAGCTCTCGGTCGATGGGTCATCGGCGCTCTGATTAGCATGAGCGTGATTGCTTTGTTGAGCTTAATTGGTTTGTCAATTTTGCAAGTTCCCCTACCGTTAGCTCACGCTGTAGTAGCAGGATTTCTTAACTTGATTCCCAATATTGGCCCCACGATGAGCGTCATTCCGCCAATGACGATCGCACTTTTAGACTCTCCCTTACAATCTGGTTTAGTTTTAATTCTTTACTTTCTAATTCAACAGTTTGAAAGCAACCTCCTCACTCCCTACGTTATGGCACAGCAAGTATCATTGCTGCCAGCAGTAACATTAATTTCTCAAGTATTTTTCGCCACCTTTTTTGGATTTTTAGGACTATTACTTGCTCTCCCCCTCACCGTTGTAGCTCAAGTTTGGATTAGGGAAGTATTAATTAAAGACATTCTCAACCAATGGAACGCGAATCCTCAAACCTTAGCAGCAATCGATTCGGCTATTCACGAAGAATATGAGTCTCTAGGAGTAAAAAATCACAGACAAGAAAGCCTTCCAGAACAAAAAACAGACGTCGCAGACCAAGCAGAAAATGACGATACTGTCAATCGATAATTCAGGTGGGTAGTGAGGAATTCAATCCTTCTTGATTCTCAGAATGAAAACTGAATTCCTGACTACAAACTTAGCAACTCGATCGCCATCAATAATTCAGGTTTGATTGTTCGGACTTCAGTTTTTCTTGACTGGGAGTATCTGGGTTTTGCATTTAATAGTGCTGTCCCCGCGAGTTCGCGGTGCAAGACTCGCACAATAAAAAATGCTTTTTTCAAGGCACGAGATGAGATGCTCCCTTCTTGATTCGAGATTGAGGACTTAAGTCCTGACTACAAACTTAGCAACTCGATGGCCATCAATAAAACAATACGGTTTACTTAAATCAACGGTATCGATCGATAAAACTAAAAACTAAAAACTAAAACTAAAATTATGAGATCGATCGACGAAATCAACGATAAAATCAGCCAAGGCAAAGCCACAGTCTGGACGATCGAAGAACTCAAAAACCGAGTCCAAGAAACCAGCATTAGCCAAGCCGCCAAAGAAGTCGATGTGATTACCGCAGGCACCTTCGAGCCGATGGAATCCTCCGGTGCCATCATCAACCTCGGCCATACCGATCCCCCGATCAAAATCCGCCAGTGCTGGCTAGACGGCGTTTTAGCCTACTCCGGCTTTGGGGCTGTAGACCTGTACTTGGGAGCCACCCAAGTAGCCGAAGACGGCGAAGAATCCCGCGAACGGGGCGGCGGACACGTCATCGAAGACTTAATCGCCGGGAAACCCGTGCAGTTGCGAGCCTTGGGGCAAGTCACAGACTGCTACCCCCGCGCCTCCTTTGAAACCACAATTACCCGCGATACCATCAACCAGTTTTATTTATTCAATCCCCGGAACGCCTATCAAAACTTTATTGTGGGAGTCAACGGGGGCGATCGTCCGCTGTTCACCTACCTCGGCCCCCTGCAACCAAACCTCGGCAACGCCGTGTATTCGAGCCTGGGAGCCATGTCACCCCTGCTAAACGACCCCCACCTCCAACTCATCGGCATCGGCACCCGCATCTGGCTGGGAGGCGCTCAGGGCTACATCACCTGGGAAGGAACCCAGCACTTCCCGCTGCAAAAACGCCAGCCCAACGGCACCCCCATCGGCCCGGCCGCCACCCTCGCACTCATCGGCGACGCCAAACAGATGAACTCCAAATGGGTGCGCGGCTGCTACTTCAAAAACTACGGCCCGTCGCTGATGCTGGGAGTCGGCATCCCCTTTCCAGTCTTAAACGAAACAGTGGTAGCCAACTGTGCAGTCTCCGACAAAAAAATAGTAGCGCCGGTGGTAGATTTCTCTATCCCCCGGCGCGTTCGTCCCACATTCGGTTTAGTCAGCTACGCTCAATTAAAAACTGGTCGAATTCTCATCGAGGGCAAACCGGTGCGGGCGGCCCCCTTGGCGAGTATGTTTCTCTCCCGGCAAGTAGCATTAGAATTGAAGCAGCAAATTGAAGCAGGTCAATTTACCCTCACGGCCCCAGTTGCTCCCCTACCCACCGACAGAGTATTTCTCCCGCAAGATTTGTGGGGGGCCCAAGTCAGGCTGGAATAAACGATTTTAGATTGGCGATTGGGCGATTTTAGATTAACCAGACGCACTAACCGAAAACCTCCAATCTCAAATCTTGCCCTAGGCCTCGGGCTTAGGCTTCTTAACCGGCTTAGGAAGAGGTTCCTTGGGAACAGCAGGTGCTGCTGCTGCGGACTTGATGGTAGGACGCCCTACAGGAGTACCGTCACCGCTGGGCCTAGGAGTAAACGGACGCTTGTTTCCTCCTCCTTTGTAGCCGCCGGGCTTGCTGCCGGGGGGGAATTTCCGCTTTTTAATCGGCAGGGCGCCAATATTGTTCGCCTGCTCGATCGTCAGACTCTCAGCTTTCAATTTGACGTGGAAATCCCAAAAAAATCCGATCGCCTTTGTTCCTACATCCCCCTTGAGTTTCAGCTTAAAAAACTTCATCTTGTCGTCATTCTTGCGGGGAGCTTGCTTGATTTTGACGATGACATACTTTTCTTCCTCTTGCGATTGTTGATAAATCACCTCGCCTCGAATCGAAAAATAGCCATCTTCAACATCAGGTTCCGAGGGCGATACAGATGCCGTCGATGCTTCGCTGCTAGCCTCAATCTCCCCTGCTTCCAGATTTTCCTCATCCGAAGACACTTCGGGAGATTTCTTGAGCGTTTCCGGCTCCCAAACTCCCATAATCTGGGCGTGCAAGTTGCCGTCTTCTTGCCTGGTGCGGGGATAGACCACCCAGAGGTGTTCTTGTTCCAGATCCAGGTGATTTTTGACTAAACTCATGACTCTACCCAGCAAAACTGCATCGATGGCAGTTCCGTCAGCAGCAATCAGCATACCTCTGGTGAATTGCTCTTCGGATTGGGTGTAGCGGCCCCGCACCAAACCAACAGCTCGGTACTGTCTGGGTTCGCTGGGGGGTGGAATCGGATGTTGGCGCATGACGGAGGGTAAGTCATCCTCGGCCTGACTTTCGTTAGCTGCTGGCGCGTCTGTTGGCGCGGGCGGTGCGACGGCGACTGCTGGAGTATCGCTGGCCGATTCCGAAGGCGCTGCTAGCGCAGAGGGTGCAGGAGCATTGCTGGGCGGTTCTTTTGGCTTTGTTTTGTCCTTGGCGGGGGCAGAACTGTAGCGCGGTCGCTGCAGCGTATCCTTTGACGCTGGTGCGTCTGTTGGCGCTGGTGCGTCTGTTGACGCTGGTGCGTCTGTTGGCGCTGGTGCGTCTGTTGTCGCGGGCGCGTCTGTTGTCGCGGGCGCTAGATTTTCCTCAACAGGTGCAGCCGGTGATGGCGGGGAAGACACGGGACTTTCGTCTGGTGTCTCGGGCGCGGAGGCTGTAACTGCGGGCTGATTCACGGCGGACTCGCTCGGCTCGGCCTTGCGAGCAGAAGTAGATTTGGACGATTTGGAAGACCGGTTGGGAGAGGGGTTCATAAAAAACTCCTTGCAGCGGAGACACATCCCTTAAGGGAAATTAGGAATAAACTGAAGAAACTGATTTCACAACTACTAGCACCAAACTTAGGACTTGCGCCGGAAAGTTTGGTTTTGACTCATCAATGCCAGTTTTAAACTTCGCTACGAGCGATCGATCGCTCCGGGATGGGCGGGCTGCTCTAATCCTTGTGGGCAAAGAGTTTGAGAGTTGCAAACCCCACTCGTCGGGTCGATCGGGCGAAAACTGGCACTGGTGGCTAATAGCATTTAGGATATTCAGATACTTCGAGCCCGGACAATCTAGGATATATCCCGATCGATCGCGTGCTGAATACCTGAGCATCAAACCAGGCAATATTTCGCAATGCTTTGAGGAAAAGCCTCAAGGCGCCGTTCCAATCTCTTTGGAGCAGCTTGCTTATTTTACTTACTCCAATTACCTGGCGGGTCGATCCGCCATCTTTTCGGTAATTTTTAGCTCGACCAAACTAAATTGGACGAAAGTCGCAGTTTTTGGGGCTGCGGGTCTTTGTGTCCCAAATTGTTTGACGAGCGTGGAGTTGCGGGTCTGTTACCATATTAGCTGCAAGCAAAAGACTGGTTTGTGAATTGGCACTTTGAAGTTAAGAACTTTTATGGTTACACGGATTCGGTTAAATCGCAGACGCCCCTAGGCGATGGGTTAATTCTTAGAAAATAGTAGATTTTAAGTTGGGATAGTTGAATTATGGAAAAAGCAAACAAGCGTCGCGGGTTGATTAGTGTGGTGGTGGTGCTTTCGCTCATCGCTTTTTTGGGATTTTCTCTGGTTCCAATTTTGGACAGTATTCTCAAGAGCAGTCAAACAACCGCTACATCGACTCCAACGCCGACTCAGACTGCGCCCTCTGGCGAGAAGCAAGCGCAGTTGCTGCAAGATCAGGTGAGGGGGTACGAATTGGTTTTGCAGCGCGAACCTGACAATGTAACGGCGCTGCGGGGGTTGTTGCAGGTACGGCTGGAGTTGATCGGACAGGGAGTGGGGGACATTAAGGATGCGATCCCACCTTTGGAAAAGTTGGCTAAACTGAATCCCGAAACTACTGAATACGGGATTTTGCTGGCTCAGGCCAAGGAACGCACGGGCGATCGCGAAGGGGCGGCTCAGGCTTACAGGTCAATTTTAGCGTCTAAGCCTGGGGAAATTAAGGCTTTGCAGGGGTTGGTGAATTTGCTGTTGGTGCAGCAAAGGCCCGAAGCTGCGATCGGACTGCTGCAAGATACGCTCAAGGCCGCTCCGGCACAAAATCAGGCGAAACCGGGAAGTATTGATGTCACTTCGGTGCAGTTGATTTTGGGACAGGTTTATGCTGTGCAGAAGCGCTACGATGAGGCGATCGCGATTTATGACGAATCCGCCAAAGCGAATCCGAAAGATTTTCGCCCGACTTTAGCCAAGGCGATCGTGTTTAAGGAACAAGGCAAAACTGACGAGGCAAAAACGCTGTTTGATAAAGCTAGTGAGTTAGCTCCTCCTAACTACAAAGACCAAATTAATCAGTTAGCTAGCGGCACTCCTTCGCCTTCTCCTGCGGCCGAGAAAGCGAGTCCTGAACCGGAGGCTTCTCCTAGTCCTGAAGGTGCGCTACCGACACCTTAAGGAGAGTTTTGGATGAAAGAATTTTGAGTTTTAAGTGAAATAGTTTTAAGTGAAAAACTTAATACTTAAAACTCAAAATTTATTGTTTGATTCCAAATTTAAATTAGAGCGTATCCGTCAAATAATGGTTACAACGTTTGTAGAGAGGACTGAAGTCTTCAGATTTTTGTAAGGACTTCAGTTTTCTCTACAAACCTATTTAATTGCCTTCGTGACCGCAGACATGATATTATGAATTAAGCAAGACTTCGGAGGGAATTATGACCCAAAGCGTTGACCGCGTTGTTCTACCTCCTGCTTTTCCAGACCACACTCAATTACCAGAGTCGGATGGTACTTTTGTGAAAAATTTTCAGGAGCATCCGCAAAGTTTAATTTTAACTGATTCGATCGGCCCGATTTTGCAGGAGCGGCATCCTGACGGACAATATGCGATCGGTCAAGACTGCGGCATTTACTGGCGAGAAACCGAGCCGCCGGAAAAAGGTGCAGAAGCTCCTGATTGGTTTTATGTTCCGAATGTACCTCCTAATATTGACGGTCAAATTCGCCGTTCCTACGTGCTGTGGCGGGAACACATAGCACCGTTAATTGCGTTGGAATTTGCGAGCGGCAACGGGGATGAAGAGCGCGATCGCACTCCTTTATCGCGCACTGATGAAGGGGTAATAACAAAACCTGGCAAGTTTTGGGCCTACGAGCGGGTGATGCGAATTCCCTATTACGGCATCTATGAAATTAACAGCGGCAGATTAGAAGTTTATCGGTTAATTGACGGGTATTATCAACTGTTAGAACTTAACGATCGCGGTCATTTTCCTATTGCACCTTTAGGCGTAGAATTGGGACTTTGGCAAGGCAATTATCAAAATCAAACCATGCTGTGGCTGCGCTGGTGGGACGAGGAAGGTAATTTGCTGTTGATTGGCGATGAAAGAGCCGAATTGGAGAGATTGCGGGGGGAACAACAGCGGGAAAGAGCCGAACAAGAAAGGTTGCGAGCCGAACAAGAAAGATTGCGAGCCGAACAAGAAAGATTGCGAGCTGACAGTGCAGAGCAGGCACAACAAGCTGAAGCTCAAGCAAGAAGGGCTGCAATTCCCCGGTTGTTGGGAATGGGTTTGAGTGCCCCACAGGTGGCGGAGGCGTTGGGTTTATCGGTGGAGGAAGTCAGGGAGGATGGTGGAGAGTGAGATAGTGGGAAGGAATTGGGAAAAAGGGCGATCGGGCTTAATAGACTTCATCATGAGAACCCATTTTGAGTAATAAAATAGCTTCCTCCTCATCTTCTGGATCGGTCACAAACTCAAATAAAATCCGATAATCATAATCTATTGAACAGGACCAGATACCCGATAAATCTCCTGTCAGTTTGTGAGTTCGCAAGCTGGGGTTAAAGCAGTCTTCAGACAAAAGTTCAAGCGTAGCTTCAATTAAAAGGCGAAGCTGAGAATTTTTACGAACTAACTTTTTGAAAGTACGAATAGATTTGGGAGTCCAACCAATTTTCATCAATCATCCAACTCCGCCATAAAATCGGCTACCGACCCAAATTTAACATTGCCCTCTGCATATTCTTGACGAACTTCTGCTACTTCCTTGAGTAATTCATT
Organism: Tychonema sp. LEGE 07196; assembly: GCF_963890365.1. Taxonomy (NCBI): domain Bacteria; kingdom Bacillati; phylum Cyanobacteriota; class Cyanophyceae; order Oscillatoriales; family Microcoleaceae; genus Tychonema; species Tychonema sp. LEGE 07196. Next base: position 51,993 of record NZ_CAWPRX010000055.1, read on the forward strand.
TCGTCGCTGTTGTCGCAGGCGATTCTGAAGAATATCTAGAAGCATGGCTTGATCTTCTAATGATAAAACTTCTACAGCTTCAAGAGCTTGCTGGAATTGAGATGTCTGTGTCGTTTTACTCATGTTTTTTTTTGCTACTTATAATCACGTTGGAAGAAGCAATAGCGAGTGCCACATCCTCGCGTGTTGCTCCCAGCGCTAGCATTGTCCTTACCATCAAATCAAGAGAAACCGACGGATCGCCTGATTCAATTTTAGCTACCCGTGACTGACTAGACTTGATTTTCTTAGCTAAACTTTCTTGAGAAAGGTTTTGAGTGATGCGAAGCTGCTTCAAGGGTTTAATTAGAGACAGCTTCATCTCAATAAAAGCAATTTCTTCGGCTGAAAGTTCTAGAAAGTCTGCGGCATCTCCCACCCGCCAACCTGCTGCTTCTAAACATTGACGTTTAATGGCATCCATTGTAAATATTACCTCTTTTAATTATAGGAATTGCACAGACCAACGATTGTGAATGATGAATTGTCTCTCAAGTTGTAAGGTGGGCAATGCCTACCCAGCCCTGTCAAGGTGGTGAAGAAGGCTATCAAACCCTTGAAAATTCGTTGATTCTAATCGTTCGACAGTCATGCTTTTTAACCGCAATCGACAATAAATCTTGTTTGCGATCGAGATCCAAGAGCTAGGATGACGTAAGTACGTCGAGATCGCCTTGACAGGGCTGGCATCGCCCACCCTACAAATCAATACTTCCTCTCCTGCGGCTCAAACATCGTAATCGCCACCGGCATATAAGCCAAATCAATCCCAGCAGGTGAGTAATAGGCCAGCGTATGCTTCAAGAAATTGTCGTCATCCCGCTCAGGAAAATCTTCCCGCGAATGAGCTCCCCGACTTTCCTGCCGGTTCAAAGCAGAAGTTAAAATCATTTTCCCGACAACTATTAAACTCCGCAATTCCAAAGCTTCCACAATTTCCGTATTCCACAACTTGCCTTTATCGTCTAAGTAAACTTCCTCATATTCTCGCTCTAAATCCTCCAGTTTTTGTAAACCTTCCTGCATCAATTCGGCGCTGCGAAATACCCCGCAATACTCACTCATCGTATCTTGATACTGCTGCCGGATTTGATTAATTCGATATTTTCCGGGACAATCTAAAAGTGCTTGAATTTGCTCTTTGGTTTCTTGGATATAACGCTGTTCGTCTACTGTAGGTAACTTGCGATTTTGTACGAATTGTGCTATGGTTGCGCCAGTAACTTTGCCGTAAACGACGCATTCCAACAGCGAATTGCTGCCCAAACGGTTAGCGCCGTGAACAGAGACACAAGCTGCTTCGCCGGCTGCAAAGAAACCGTCTACCAAACTGTCAGCACTGCTGCGAACTTGCCCGTCGATATTAGTTGGAATTCCGCCCATTGAATAGTGAGCTGTCGGGCGGACGGGCATCGGTTGGTTGACAGAATCAATTCCTAATAAGCGGTGGGCTTCTTCCCAAGCAAAAGGTATTTTGCTCATGATTTTTTCGCGTCCCATGTGCCGCAAATCGAGGTAAATAAAGGGGCCGCCTGCACTACCGTCGAGATTAATTCCTCGGCCTGCGCGAATTTCTAGGGAAATCGATCGCGATGTAATGTCCCTAGGCGCTAATTCCATCCGCGACGGGGCGTAATTGGCCATAAATCGATCGCCCTCGGAATTAATCAGATAAGCACCTTCGCCCCGCACGGCCTCGGAAATCAACACTCCCACCGGATACAAACCCGTCGGGTGAAACTGCACAAATTCCATATCTTCCAGCGGCAATCCAGCCATCGCCGCCATCGCCAAACCGTCACCAGTCGAGGCGTAATCGTTCGAGGTGGTGTTGTAAACCCGACCGTAACCCCCCGTCGCAAACATCACCGCCTTAGCGCGCACGACGGCAATTTCGCCGTCTATCAGATTGAACATAACCACGCCCTTGGCTTGGCCTGCTTCCAAAATCAGGCGGGTGACATACCACTCTTGATAGATGTGAACTCCGCAGCGGCGCAGATTGTTGACTAATTCGTGGAGGATGGCGTGACCGGTTTTGTCGGCGGCATAGCAGGTGCGGCGGTGGGAATGTCCGCCGAAAGCGCGCTGGGCAATTCTGCCGTCTTCTAGGCGGGAGAAGAGGACTCCCATGTGCTCTAAATCTATGACTACACCGGGGGCTTCGCGGGTGAGGATTTCTACTGCATCTTGGTCTGCCAAATAGTCGGAACCCTTTACTGTGTCGAAGGCGTGGGCTTTCCAACTGTCTTCGGGATCGACATTTTGCAGGCTGGAGGCCATGCCGCCTTGGGCTGCGACGGAGTGCGATCGAATCGGGTGAGTTTTGGCAACAACTGCTACCTTTAAACTGGGCTGAGTCCGGGCAATTTCTACAGCGGCGCGGCAACCTGCTAAACCGCCGCCTACAATGATTACGTCGTGTTCCAGCATTGTTTGAGTAATTTTGAGTGTTCTCCTCAACTTATCGTGACGCAAAAAAAAACTTCCTATCAAAAGATCGGGAAGTTTTTTAACTTTTGATTGGAATGGAAGATCAAAAGTTAAAATTTCAAATTAAACTAGCCGATGGTTTCTATAGGCTGCTGATTGGATTGATTTCCGGTTGCAGAAGGTTGATCTTCGGTGGCGGGATCTACCGAAAGCACTTGAATGTTATTTAGGAGAGTTGTCACGAAAGCAAACAGCAAGAAAGGCAGAGACAGCACTAAAATCAAGCCGACGGTAGCCAAGGCGTAGATTTGACGGGCGCTGCTCCAGAGGGCGAGTGCGGACGCTAGACTCAGGAAGATGACTATCAGCCAAACAATGATTTGACCGTAAATGTCGCCAAAGGTGAGGGTACATTTAAGGCGATAGTTTTGGATGTTACTCATTTGATGCCTCGGAAGATTGCTATTACGACTTGTCTAAAAATACTTTGACAGCCTGTCAATACTGACTGTAAATTTCTAATTTTAGAGCGCACAAGTAGGTTTTGCGGGAGTTTTAAACATTTTTATAGAAGTTTGCAACAACACTTTATGAATTTTTGTTTCCGATCGAGAATTTTTGTCGCAACAAGACTTAGGCATTTCTCAGAAAGATGGGCCAAACAGGGCAGTGGGGCATGGGGCATGGGGAATTGGGCCGAAGGGCTCTAGCGTTGCGGAGGGATGGGGCATTGGGAATTGGGCTCTAGCGTTGCGGAGGGATGGGGCCGAAGGGCTCTAGCGTTGCGGAGGGATGGGGCCGAAGGGCTCTAGCGTTGCGGAGGGATGGGGCCGAAGGGCTCTAGCGTTGCGGAGGGATTGGGCTCTAGCGAAGCGGAGGGGTGGGGCCGAAGGGCTCTAGCGTTGCGGAGGGATTGGGCTCTAGCGTTGCGGAGGGATGGGGCATGGGGTATACCTCATAACGCTTGAGAACCGCTATCTGTAGATCCGCGCTGCGCCTGAAATGCGGGTAGATTTGCAAAGGTCTTGTCTAGGGGAAGTATGCTTTTTGGCTGAGTCCCGATTTCGTAAAGTAATGTTAAGCTGCATGGGGATGCAATCAACCTCTATAGCCTCGCACCTGTGTTTTAGCCCATGTCTTCCGATCGCACATTGCTGATTTCGCGCTGTTTCCTGGCCACTTTGGGAACGCAGATGTTTTTGCACCACGAGCACCGGATGCCCCGAGATAGTCCGGTGCTGGTGGTGAGCAATCACCGCAGTTTCTTAGATCCTGTGCTGCTGACGGCGGCTTTGGGTCGATCGATCCGCTTTGCTTGTCATCACTACATGGGTCAAGTTCCGGTGATTCGGGAAGTTGTCACGACTTTTGGGGCTTTTCCTTTGGAAGCACCGGAGCAGCGACAGCAGCATTTTTTTTCTCAAGCGACAGCTTTGCTGCAAACTGGGGAGATGGTGGGGGTGTTTCCCGAGGGTGCAGAACCGATGGTGAAAGTTACTCAACCGAGTGCTGTGGGGAAGTTTCAGCGGGGATTTGCTCATTTGGCTTTGCGGGCTCCGCTGCGCGATTTGGCGGTGTTGCCGGTGGCGATTGGTTCGATGGAGGAAAAGTCGGTGCGCTCTGCTGTACCGCTCAAGTTGTTGAGTTTGTTCGATCCTTCCGAACCGCTGTTCGATCGCGCCGGGTGGCATCCTGTGATAGTTTATCAGCGAGTTAATGTTTTAATCGGCCGCCCTTACTGGATTACTGCCAATAGACAGCAGCAATATCGAGGCAAAAAAGCCAAAGCTGTTGTTGCTGAACTCACAGAGCACTGTCAGGGGGAAATTGCACAATTGCTCCAACGAGGGTGTTTGTAACGAAGGAAGAAGGAAGAGGGAAGTTCGGCAACGAGCAATGTACGGGATGTAACGGATGTAACGGATGTAACGGATGTAACGGATGTAACGGATGTAAGTCCGTCGGAAGAAGGAAGAGGGAAGAAGGAAGAGGGAAGAGGGAAGTTCGGCAACGGATTATTTAACGGATGTAACGGATGTAACGGATGTAAGTCCGTCGGAAGAGGGAAGAAGGAAGAAGGAAGAAGAAAGAGGGAAGAGGGAAGAGGGAAGAAGGAATAAATTTGTGATTTTTGCTCGCATTTTCCTTGTGCCGCCGTCCTCGGCTGATTCTTAGTCGCTTCCTGGTTTAAGATTCTTGATTCGTCTGATGTCTTAATTGATGATTGTTCTTGCTCTCTGATTATCCCCGTATTTTTGACAGCAATCCCCGACTGATAGAGTTCATATAATTTAATTTCTGATTTTAATCATGCCAAATGCTAGTAACCAGGTTCGTTTTCTAACCCCCAAACCGCCGAAATCCGATCGCCCTTTATTTATATTTCTGCCCGGTATGGATGGTAGCGGATTGCTGCTGCGGCCGCAAATTTCTAAATTAGCCAATTATTTTGACATTCGCTGCTTAACTTTACCTGCTGATGATATGGCTAGTTGGGAGGTACTTGTCAGCGAAACAATTGCCTTAATCGAAGCCGAAAAGCAAACCGGAAAGCAGCAGCGCCCGGTTTATCTGTGCGGCGAGTCCTTTGGGGGCTGTTTAGCGATGAAAATTGTTTTAGAAGCTCCTCAATTGTGCGATCGGCTAATTTTAGTGAATCCTGCTTCTTCATTCCGACAGCAGCCTTGGGTGCAGTGGGGTTCGCATCTAACTCAGTGGTTGCCGGCGAATCTTTATCCGCTGTCGGTAATCGGTTTGTTGCCGATGTTAGCATCTTTAGGAAAGATTGGGCGCGACGATCGGCGGGCTTTGCTAGAAGCGATGCAAGCGGTACCGCAACACACGTCTGTGTGGAGATTGGCGTTAGTGCGATCGTTTGATGTGGATCAAAATCAGTTGCGCGGCATCCAACAGCAGACGTTAGTAATTGCTAGCGGTGCCGATCGGCTGCTACCTTCAATAGCAGAAGCGAAGCTTTTAGTCAAAGTAATTCCCAATGCTGAAATGGTGATGCTGGCTAACAGCGGTCATGCTTGTTTGTTAGAAACAGATGTTGACCTTTACGGGATTATGCAAGAGCGCAATTTTTTGACTGAATCCATTAGTCAGCAGTCATTAGTTAGGAGTCATTAGTTAGGAGTCATTAGTCAATAGTCCTCAGTCAGTAGTCAGTAGTCATTAGTCAACATTCAACAGTCATTAGTTGCTTGTCTCCAGGCACTTTTTAGTGACGGTCTGGTTAATTTGGATACGAACTTTATCGATCGCTCAATCTGTAATTTTGCTTCTAGTGACCAATAAATGACAAGTCATAGCTAATGACTAATGACTGTTGAATGTTGACTGTTAGCTGTTAGCTGTTAGTTGTTATTGGGAATTGAGAATGAGAAATTGGGAATTCGTAGCAAGTAACCAATAACCAATAACTAATAACCAATTCCCAACAACTACTAACTACTGACTAATGACTACTGACTAATGACTACTGACTACTGACTAATTAAGATTCAGCCATTTTTGAGCGTTAAGCCGCTGGACGACGCCAAACACCATGAGGTCGAGAGTAATCTTGCGCTCGTCTATCAAAAAAGGCTCTAAAGTGCTGGTATGGCTATTATTTTCAGCACAGGAAAACGCCCTTTGACTTTGAATATTTTCTTGAGGAAAATACAGGTTAAATTGGCGCTGACCTTCTTGGAATTTACCAATTACCTGCCAGCAATCTCCAGCGGTACTCATACCGGCAATGGGGAGTTTTTGCTTGGTAAAACGCACCTCTAAGTCCTTAACGCCCTGCTTGGTCAAAGCAGTTTGCAAGGCGGGCAAATAATCTTGTTGAATAAATTCCGCAAAGGGCTTGTCTTCAACAGCAGGTGCTTTTTCTTTTTTAGCTTTAGCTGGGGGCTTGTCGCCGTCAGCGGCTTTAGCTGGGGGCTTGTCGCCGTCAGCGGCTTTAGCTGGGGGCTTTTTAGCTTTAGCTGCGGGCTTGTCAGTGCTGGGTAAGTCGGTTGTCTCGGGTGCGTCGGAACTTGGGGCGTTCTCGATCGCAGCACTGGGAGTTTCTGATTCGCCAGCGGTAGGGTTTTGCGGTTCTTCTGGCATTAAGGCTTCCTTGTAAAATTGATTGGTAGGAGTTTTGAGTTGAGATCCGGGCGAGCGACTCGATCGATCGCACAGATATTTTATCGAAAACCAAGCTTAAAGAATTGTCAGTCAAAAAACTTTGAGATCGAAACACTCGCTTCCGGGTTTTTCTATTGACAAATTGCAACTCCTGTGCTGACTCTAAATTTCAGCGACAGCTCGTTCAATCAAACGGCGGGCGAGAGTTTGAACGCCGGTGTGTTCGTAGTAATTGGTAGTCATGTCGAGGAATGCGCCCACATAGTCCACCTTATCGGCAGAAATTTCGACAAAATTCTGCAAGTGGCCGAGTACGTTTTGGGGAGTCAAACCCCGATCGCTGACAAAAGATCCCATCCAACCGGAAACCGAGTTAAAGCTTTCGCCGATAAAGCCGAGCTGGCCTGCGGGAGAGCCGCCTGGAATCATGCTGCCGATCGACTTAAACACTACATTATCTTGCAAATCTTGCGGGGAGAGGCGTTGAATCCAAGACTGAGTGGCCATAATAAAGTCTGGGCCCAGGGGAATCAAACCGTCGAAACAAACCAAAGCAGCCATCCGCATCAGGGATTCGCCGCCGTAGTCGCCCAGAGCTCCGGCAAAATCGCCGATGCTGTCGCCTGGAATCCCGTTAATTTGGCAAAAAGCGAGCAACTCAGTGACTAACTTCAAAGAAAGGTCGATCGTCTGAGCTTTTTCTGGCTTCGGGGTGAGATTGCCGAGGAAGCCCAAAAATGGGACATTTTCGGATACTTTGTTGGCCATAGCAGCCGCGCCTAGGGCACCGGAGGCACTGTCGATGGTTTGGTAGAGCCAAAGAGCGCGCTGGTAGCCTTGGGACTTATCGTTGTAGAGATAGATGGCGCGATCGCCAATTTGCTGAATCAAATCTTCATCAGTTTCGCCAGTAACAGTGCGAATGGTATTTTCAAAGCCCACTAAATTGTTCCACTCGCCGGGAACCACAAAGTCAAGCGCTCGCAGGGCTTTGACAGTCATGTTGTCTTTTGGCAGTTGATCGACTAATTCAAAGACTGTTTTGCTCACAAAAAACTCCTTATAGCTGAACAAGAATCAAAGATATTACTTTTGGCAGATGGCAAGAACTTCACAATTTTGTCTGGACAGACTTAATTCTGATTGCGCCTGACTAAAGTCGGGCGGGGAGTTCTATCGGAGACATTGCTACTTGAGGCGGGCTAGGCCGGGGAGGTTAAATTTTGACAGCCAAGCTTCGCGATCGCTAGCAGTAAAAGATGGATCGCGGGATTGAACTTTCACCTGATAGCGATTTGCCACCAAAACAGCAGTGATATTAGCACCCTGATTGACAGCAGGATAGCCGCTAATTTGCTTGGTACTTTGCTGGAATTTTGTACCAGCCGAGGGGTTGCCGGCGATATCGTTAATCGAGAGTACCGCGACATTTTTACCGCCTTTGTTGAGCTTAGCTTCAGCAAAACCAGATTTTTCTTGAGCGAAGACGCGATCGAATCCGGCACCTGAAGAGGGGAAGTATTTATTTAACTTGCCGCCTGCGACTGCGTTCTTGGGAAGGTTTTGACTTTGAGCTATGGATTTGTCAGTAGCCTGCTTGGCATTAGCGGCGGGTTTTTGGGTACTTTCCTCCTGGGCTTTGTCCCAGCGGGAAGGGGTTTGGGTTTGACCGCCGCAGGCGGTCACTAACAGGAGTACCGAGATCAGGAATGGAGCTAAGATTTTGCGCGCGGAGGGAAATGGCATCGATGTCTCCTTATGAGATACTTTCCGATTACAATTGTGACTCACGACTTCGCAATTTGTCTTCTGCGAGCGGGTGATTGGTGCTTGCGGGAAAAAAATATTTGTAAAAAAATCCTCTGCCCGCATGACAGAGGATTTTTTGCAATGGCGAATTCAGATGGAAGAAGACAGAAAGATTGCTCCACACAGTCGAGTCTGGGGGTCGGGGTCAAGAAAGCAAATTTCCTAATTACCAGCAATCTCAAAACAATTTTTTCGGATTTTCCCTAGACTTATGAGAGAGGTTTCAGAGCATTTGTCTGTCAGTCTTCCAACTGAGGCGTTGCTTTGTGGGAAAAGCTCAGGCGTCGCTTTCAATGTAGATAAACAACAAACCCATTACCACAACTGGCATCAGCCAGGTAATTACCGGAATCAAAATCCAAGGCAAGAAAGAGGCAGCGTAGGTACCTGTCATGTCAAATTCTCCAAACTAAAGTTAGCGTGTTCCAACAGGGATATAGACGAGTAGAGTCTAATTGTTGACTAAACCCCGGAAAATGGCATCAACGCCATTAAAGTTTTCCAGCAAGAAGTAGGCAGCAAAGACGCCACTCATGCCGCCAATGAAGAAACCAGCGGTCAACTGACTCCATCCTTCAGCATTTCTGAGGGAATCGGGAGTCATGGGATTAGCACTGGGGTAGCTGGTGTTGTCTTGCTTGAAAGAGACCAAACCGTAGGCAGACATACCTAGTGTGCCGAGTAGAACTATGACGAGGGCTGTAATTAGTCCGCCAAGATTAGCTGCTTCAGGATAATCCCGCAGGGGTCCGAAGACGATTTCTGGGCCGACGAGGAAATAGCCGTGTGCCAAACCGATTTCTAGACCTCGAACTAGGGGCGAGAGTCCTTTGCGGTAGGCTGGCAAGTTCCCGATGAATGCTTTGGTGAAATCAGAAGCACTGATGGGAGTTGCTAGATGACCCGTGAAGGGGTCGCCGTTAAAGGGTTTAATAAGCTCTGCATCTCTGGGATCGGCCATATTCTCTTTTTCCTCGCTGTGCGTAAATTTTGAGGCGTTCAAGTCATATTTTACGCAGGGACGGGCTTCCTATTTGCATAAATGCTACCGAGCTTTAGAAAAGTTCACTATTCTTTAGTTTTCAGAAGAATTTTTCTTTTGTCCTCTATACCAGAAAGCGAGTCGATCGGGCGACACTCCCAGGAAATAAGCGATAATTACTATTTGATTGATGGCAGTGGTTTTGAGTACCCCAAACTGCTGCCAGCGACGGTCGGAGGTCAGCACTGGCTGGGGTAATAGGGCAATGCGGCCTTGTTTTTTCAACCGGCGCACGAATTCAAAGTCTTCCATCAGGGGTAAGTCGGGAAAACCGCCGATTTTGTCAAAGGTAGCTAAATACAGAAAAATGGCTTGATCGCCGTAGGGCATTTGGAAAAAGTTCGATCGACAGTTTACCCCTGTTTCTACCAGCCGCAGACAGAGCCTGCGCCCATCAATTTTGAGTGGAAATGCCCCCCCTACTATGGACGGTTTAGCTAATGCCATGCGCGCGTCAGAGTCGTAGCCTGGGGGTAAAAGAGTGTCGGCGTGGAGGAACAGCAGGATATCTCCAGTAGCGGAGGCGGCACCTGCATTCATTTGAGTAGCGCGGCCTGGGGCGGTAGAGATAACTAGCACGCCCAGAGATTGGGCTATATCTGCGGTGCCATCGCTGCTGCCGCCGTCTGCGACAATGATTTCAACATTTTTAGCATTTCGGGCGGTGGAGATGACTGGGGCGATCGTAGGTGCTTCGTTTAAGGCTGGAATAATAATAGAAATTTTGAGATTATGATTTTCTGATGGCATACAGAATTAAGCAGCCCGTGACATAGAGGGCGGGTTGTACAAAGCTTATCTGTTATTCAACAGCTTCGGACAGTTTTAGGCTTTACAGATGGGGGCGAAAAACCGGGTTTCTATGAGTTTTGGGTTGAGTAGCCATAAATATAGCCTTTCTGTGCTCTGGTATGAGGTACTATCCGGGATAGGCCGCCGTGGCCTCCGTGGCCAAACCGGGCATAGGCCGCCCCGCCGTGGGCATAGGCCGCCGTGGGCATACCTCACCACGCGATCGAACCGCTATATAGTCAGAAACCGGATTTCTCACCAGCAGTCAGAAACCGGGTTTCTACGAGTTTTGGGTTGAGTAGCGATAAATATAGCAAGAAACCCGGTTTCTAAGAGTTGGGGGACGCTTTAGGATAAATTCAGTCAGAAACCGGGTTTCTACGATTTGGGAGACGATTATCGTAGAGTATCGCCCTCAAATCATGATTCTATTTTGAACTAAAATTTGTTATGTTTTGCCTTTTTGTCGCGCTTGCGACTATTGTCGCAAGCGCTGTCTAACCACTGCATTTGGTCAGACAAATACAATTACTATATTATGACCTTCTGGTTTCACAAACAAGTGTTTTTTATTAATTAAACATGAGAATTACTAATGAATTAGATCTGCTCAATAGAGTTTAATTATTTCAACATATTCATATCTAAATCTAGCAAATCCTCCGGTCGATCGATATCTGCAAGAGTGGGAAGATAAGCAATTTTCAGATCGAGCTTTTGGGCGATCGCCCGCGTAGCAGCAAATACCTCATTAGTTCCCCAGTTAATGCCGCCAAACAATTCCGGTATCGATCGCCCCAGCCCGATCAGATAATAACCTCCGTCTTTTGCCGCCCCCAAAACTAAATCGTGCTGGCTCAGTTTGTCGAAAGCTTTTGCCATGATTTCTGGTTTCAGTGCGGGACAATCAGTGCCGATAATTACAGCTTTGTCAACCCCCGAATTAAAGGAGTTTTGAAACGCTGCGGTCATTCTGGCACCTAAATCGCCGTCTGTTTGATTTTGATAAATAACATCGGTTCCCAACCAGTCTTGCATCTGTTGTGGGCTGCCGCCTGTGTAATGAATTTCTACTGATAGGCGGCGGGAGTTTTGGAGAGTGAGCGCGCGGGCGATCGCCTTTTGAGCCATCAAGCGGTGAATATTGGCAGCACCTGTTTTTCCCAGCACCGGAATCAGTCTAGTTTTAGTTTTTCCGGGTTCGGGATAGCGGGTGAAAATTATTAGTTTTTCTGGAATCATACCATTTTTGATTTTAGCTGATAGATCTTGCATAAATCTTCGATAGAGCCGAGCCACCGCAGATTTTAAGCAAATAAACACAAATAAACGCAGATAATTTATAGATTGTCTGCGATTGAGTGCAATGCAAGTCTAATATTGGTGGGTTGGGCGCGGTTTAATATTTGTTTGTTGGTAACTTAAGTTAATTGTCGCACCCAATTTACCCTACAATAGGTTAACCAAAAATTGGTAATTAACGGTTAGCTCATTTCTAGCATTCGCTGGATTGGTTTCAAGGCTGCCCGTTGCAGTTCTTGGGACATGGTAATTTCGGGAGTTTGATTTTTGAGGGATAGGTACAATTTTTCCAAGGTATTTAATCTCATGTGCGGGCATTCGTTGCAAGCACAAGTATTATTGTTGCCAGGAGCGGGGATAAATTGTTTGTGTGGTGTTTGCTTTTGCATTTGGTGAATTATTCCCGGTTCAGTCGCGACAATAAATGCTTGGCTGGAACTCGATTGAGAATATTTGAGCAAAGCGGCGGTGGAACCGATATAATTCGCGTGGCGAAGTACGGGAGGTTCGCATTCTGGGTGAGCGATGATTTCGGCTTCGGGATGTTCGATTTTGAGTTGAACTATCTTTTTTTCTGAGAAGTTTTCGTGGACGATGCAGGCTCCTTGCCAGAGTTCCATGTGTCTACCGCTTTGTTCGATGACGTAGCGGCCGAGATTGCGATCGGGCCCAAAGATTATTGGCTGATTTTCAGGAATTTGGTTGACAATTTTGACGGCGTTGGAGCTGGTGCAAATTATGTCGCTCATTGCCTTGATTTGGGCGGTACAGTTAATGTAGGAAATAACTAAGTGTTTTGGTCGATCGGCTTTGAATGCTGCAAAGGCTTCGGGCGGGCAACTGTCGGCGAGGGAACAACCTGCATTTAAGTCTGGCAGCAATACTAATTTGTCGGGATTGAGGATTTTGGCGGTTTCTGCCATGAAATGAACTCCGGCAAAAACTATGACATCGGCGCTGGTGTTGGCGGCTTTGCGGGCAAGTTCTAGGGAGTCGCCTATGAAGTCTGCGATGTCTTGGATGTCGGAGTCTTGGTAGTAGTGGGCGAGAATGACGGCGTTTAACTCTTGTTTGAGGGCGTTGATTGCTGCAAACAAGTCGTGGGGCAGTCTGGTTTGGGTAAAGTTGGGAGCAGGTGCGGTGGTAAACACAGTTAGAATCTTGGGTGAATGGTGGCGGCTGGACTCAAATGTATTTTGAATTATAGTTGAATTCACCAAAAACGGTTGCAAGCGGCTGGTTGGGCCAATCTAAAATCTAAAATCTAAAATCTAAAATCTAAAATTGCCTGGGGGAGAGTGCAAAAATTGGTCGCTGTTTCCTATGCTGATAAGAAGGGGCTAGGGCTCGATCGCACATAACAAATCAAATGAATAAAGCTAAATCTATCAAAATTGCGGTGGTGGGGGACGTTCACGATCGCTGGGAAGCAGAAGACGGCGAGGCGCTGAAGCATTTGGGCGTTGACTTGGTGCTGTTTGTGGGGGATTTTGGGAACGAGTCGGTGGATGTGGTGCGGGCGATCGCCCAATTGGACATTCCGAAAGCTGCGGTGTTTGGAAACCACGACGCTTGGTACACAGCGACGGAGTGGGGCCGGAGTCAGTGCCCCTACGATCGCACTAAAGAAAATTGGGTAAAACAGCAGTTAGATTTAATGGGAGAAGCCCACGTCGGTTACAGCAAGCGAGATTTTCCCGAATTGGGCGTAACTGTGGTGGGAAGCCGCCCGTTTACTTGGGGGGGGTCGGAGTGGAAGTACAACGATTTTTACTCGGAATGGTTTGGGGTAGAAAGTTTTGAGGAGTCGGCCAAACGCATTGCAGGAGCTGCGGCGGATGCGGATTGCGAAAATGTAATTTTTTTGGGTCACACGGGCCCGACGGGGCTGGGAGAGGCTCCGGGCGACCCCTGCGGTCGAGATTGGAAGCCGCTGGGAGGGGATTGGGGAGACCCGGATTTTGCTGAGGCGATCGATCGAACTCGCGGTTCGGGGAAGCACGTACCTCTGGTAACTTTTGGTCATATGCACCACAAACTGCGGCACACCAAGCACGAGTTGCGGAAGTCGTGTTTCGTGAGTGGGGAGGGTACAGTTTATTTGAATGCCGCCAGCGTACCGCGAATTGCGGAGACAGAGCGATCGAAACTGCGGAATTTCTCGATCGTGCTGCTGGAAAATGGCACAGTGTCGGAAGCGTCTCTAGTTTGGCTGGGGGAAGATTTCGCAGTGGTTTTAGAGCAAATTCTTTACCGGCAAACAGAATCGGCAACGGCTTGTAGTTAGCGGCAACTACTGGTATGATGTAGTTTATCTACCGGGAGAGGTGGCAGAGTGGTCGAATGCGCCTGACTTGAAATCAGGTGAACCGTAAGGTTCCGTGGGTTCAAATCCCACCCTCTCCGTTTTTTCAAGACTTTTAGCCAATTAACTAACAAGCTTTAGCAACACTCTAGGCTTAAACAAAACCCCGGAGAAAGGGAGCTCGATAGAGTTTTAGACAGAAAGTCGATAAGTATAGCCTTTCTAGCGAAAGATGAGGTACTGTCGGGCATAGGGCAGTGGATTATTTTTAGATAGGCACGCATTAGTCATGGTTTGCGATCGCAAAAACATTGCTTGCTAGCAAAACTCTACAGCCATAACCAGCCTCAACAAGCAAAGGCACGAACAGCACAAAAAGGCAGCAATTTAACAGGTCAATGCAGGCATTGACCAGATATTTTCGGATAAAAACAGATAGAGTGCAGTCCCTGCAAATATCTGTATCTGACTGATTTTGTACAGCATACACCTGATTTTGTACAGCAAATGCCTGACTTTAGCGCTCCACAAAAATTAGCGGGACTTAAACAACTTTCAAGCCCAAACAGATCATCAAACAGGCTTTATATGCAGCTTGGGCGTCTATATTCTGTTGCAGCCAGCGCACAAATCGATGCTTGACGGCACCAAAAATTTAGGAATAATATCCGCTAAAAGTGGAGGAGAAAAGACGGATTCTGAATCAAAAAACAGTTCCTAAATTTAGATGGCTGCGGTTATTCACAGCGGCTGTTCCCGTTGAGAAGGCGGTTCTTCTGGCAGCGGAATAAACTCTGTCTCTTGAGGAACCTGACCGAACCTTCCTTCTTTCCAATCGAGTTTGGCTTGCTCAATGCGCGAGTGCCGGCTCGAAACAAAATTCCACCACTTATGCCGCTCGCCCACAGGTTCACCGCCAATCACAATACACCGAGCCGTGCTTGAAGCAGAGATGTTTACTTCAGTCCCTGAAGTTAGAACTGCCAACCGATGCTGTGCTAAAGGCACTCCATCGATTAGAAGCCCCTCTGTTACGCTGTAAACCGCCTGTTCGCTGTAATCGCCCGGTAAGGTAAACTCTGTTCCATTCGTCAGTTGCACGTCCAGATAAATCATGGGTGAAAATATTTGAACTGGGGAAATGCGACCGTAAGCCTCACCCGCAATCAGGGCGAACGAAACTCCTGCATCCTCCCAAACAGGTAGCTCAGAAGCTGGATGGTGCCGAAACCAAGGGTCGGTTTCTTCGTATTCGTCGGGAAGCGCTATCCAGGTTTGGATGCCGTGCAGGATGGCTTCTTTGTTGCGATCGTCCTGGGGGGTGCGTTCCGAGTGGACAATGCCTCGCCCTGCCGTCATCCAATTGACCGCGCCGGGACGGATTTCTTGAACGCTACCGACACTATCGCGGTGCAGCAAAACTCCTTCAAACAAGTAGGTGACGGTTGCTAAGTTGATGTGCGGGTGCGGCCTGACATCGACACCCTTACCTGGTGGAAACACCGCAGGGCCGAGATGGTCAAAAAAGATGAACGGGCCTACCAGAGTTAGAACGTCTGAGGGAAGCAAGCGGCGGGCTTGGAATCCACCCAAATCTTGAATGTGCGGCTCGATGAGATGCTGAATGCTATCTGTCATGATGTTGGTGAAGTTGCGAACGTTAATCGCCTGTGTCAACAGTGCATTATACAAAAAGCTATCCCTAAAGAGTTGTATCGGTGACTTGTTTAAACATTCCCAAGGGTAAGCTGTTGTAGAGTGTCGAGTTCTCAAGCAGCTTTCTGGTTGCGAGACGGTGGAGAGTTCGTCAGCGACTTGAATCCGACCTTTGACGGGGAAGCGAATCAGGCGATCGAGCGAGCCGCGTTTTTCTTCGCTGGTGGACTCATCGAGGATGGCGCATCATGCCGTAGCGGTCAGCTTTAGTGAGGCGGTGAGTAAGTAGGTCGGCGAAAAAACACACAACTATGTTAAGAAACACAAAGAAAGGTATAGCTTTAGTGAGGTAATTAATATATGGGTGCTCGACTAAGAGTATTTCTGACTCAAAAGCAAGACAAAACCCTATTAAATCTGAGAACGGCGAAAGTACCACAAAAAGTCAAATATCGAGTAGAAGTAATCAGGTGAAATGCACATGGCTGGTATGTTTAGAAAATAGCTACTCACTTTAACTTGGCTTCACAAACAGTGAGAGCAGTCTTACATAAATGGGAAGAATTTGGTAGAAAAAGCCTTTGGGAAAAACTAGGTCGAGGAGTAAAAGCCAAATGGAAAGAAGAGGATATAGAGTTTTTGGAAGAATGCTTAAAAAAAGAACCACGTACATATAACAGTTTTCAATTAGCTGATAAATTAGAAAAAGAGCGCTGGATCAAATTAAGTCCAGAGAGACTAAGACGGGTACTAAAAAAAGGGGGCTCATTTGGAAAATAGTTAGTCCAAGTCATAAAGGAAAACAGGACGCCATCCTAGCGAGAAATAAAGCAATCAGACCTAGATATGCTGGAATTAGCAGCAGCGGCTGGAGAATTTGACTTAAAATATTTTGATTGATCGGGATACGAGTGCCTGGAGTAAACCTAGTTATACCTATTACAAAAAAGGCGAGCAAAAACGGATACAACAAACTAAAAATCGAGGTTGTAGATTAAGTATTGTGGGGGTTTTTGAACCTTTAAGTAGCTTTGTATATGGTTTGGTAATTGGAGGTGTCGATCGAAAAGCTTATATTCAGATGATGGAGAAAGAAGCAGAAGAAGCGGCCCAAATGAAACGGATTAGAATTATTCTACAAGACAACGAGCCAATACACTGATGTCAGGATGTTAAACAGTTGTGGTCAAAGTGGGAAGGTCAGGGTTTATATGTTTTTTTGTTGCCTAAATATTGTTCCGAAATGAACCCAATTGAATGAGAGTGGCAACACATTAAAGAAGATGAATTGGCGGCGACATTTTTTTGAGGATGAATTA
This sequence comes from Tychonema sp. LEGE 07196, assembly GCF_963890365.1. Lineage (NCBI taxonomy): Bacteria > Bacillati > Cyanobacteriota > Cyanophyceae > Oscillatoriales > Microcoleaceae > Tychonema > Tychonema sp. LEGE 07196. The sequence goes on from NZ_CAWPRX010000055.1 coordinate 68,812, forward strand.
GAACTCGCCTAGGCCGTAATTCAGGGAGTAGAAGTTAGAGGAAAAAGAGGAGATTACCCTAGACAACGTATTAAATTCAAGTCCAGTCACCATACTTAATATTTTGTTACATACTTATGGATTTTCCCGCCGACCTACTTCGTTCTGACAAAAATGAGGTATCGAACCCTCAATCTAAAATCTAAAATCTAACATCTAACATCTAACATCTAAACCTGTACCTCACTTTTTTGAGCGAGGCTATATGACAGCCCGATCGCAATTATAGCAGTTACGCACTGGGACTAAAAAAACCGAGTTTTTAGAATAATCTACGTCTACAAACGAAGTATTCTCGTGAAAAACCCGGTTTCAGGACACTCGCGCGTCCAAGAGTGAATCGTACTTTAACGATTACATTTTGCTGATAATTCTTTGCACGATTTCCACACCTGTTACCGCCTGCCAGCCAAACAGCCCCAATAGCGCCACATTTAGAACGATGTGACTGTATCTGGCCAAATCATTGCCTTTTTGCATCAAAGGGGTCAGCGAGGCTGAAATGGCAATTATTGCGGTCATTCCCAAGCCTGCTAGCAAGTGGGCTCCCACAAATAGTTTGCCGTTGTTGATGTAGGTGACGGCCATTCCACCGATCGCCCCTGTTACCATCAAGGCTAGCAGCAAAGAACCAATTTGGTGATGCTTGATGTTGAATTTGCCCTTAATTAATTCTTTTTTGGCCTCGCCTTCAGCACTTCTGGTACGGCGGATTTGAAGACCGAGATACAAAGCATAAAATGACAGAGCCAGCAATACCCACATTAACACTGGGTGGAAGAATTGGCTCCAAACTTTTACTGACTCCGGAATTATTTCGACGTTCATAGTGTTCTGAGGATTAGCAAACATACTTCATAAAAATTAGTATACCACTAAGTCAGTCTCGTGCGACCGTAAAAATATACGGGATGAGACACTATTATGCCTGCCATTAAACAAGACGCTGTATTGATTCAAGCCGCCAAGACTGGCAATATTATTCACGTCCAAGCTTTACTCGCTAAAGGCGTTGACGCTAATGCCAAAGACTCTGAGGGGACAACGGCTTTGATGTTTGCGGCCCAAAAGGGCTATACGGAAATCGTGCGTATTCTACTAAACAATGACGCTAATGTCAACCTCGCGAGCAGGCGTTTTGGGCTGACGGCTTTGATGCTGGCCGCCGCTCACAAACAGGCTGATGTTATGCGGCTGTTGTTGGCTGCGGGGGCTGATGTTGATGCAAAAAATGATGATGGAAGTACGGCTTTGATGGCGGCTTCTCTCAAAGGAGATGTTAATGTTGTGCGGCTTTTGCTTGATGCTAAGGCTGATGTGAATGTCCGAGATATAGATGGAGATTCTGCTCTGAAAATAGCGGCTTTGTCCGGGGACGAAGCTGTTGTGAAAGTTTTGGCTGATGCGGGTGCTGTTGCTGACAATTTCATGCTGTTTTTAGCTGTTAGTCAAGGTAGCGCTGAAATTGTCAGAATTTTGCTCGATCGCGGTGCGGATGTTAATCTTAAAAATCTCAAGAGCAAAACCGCTTTGATGGAGGCCGCAACGGCGGGAAATTTGGCGGTTGTCGAGGTGCTGTTGGCGAATAACGCTAATGCGGAAATTCGCGACAAAGACGGCGAAACTGCTTTGACTTTGGCTGCGGATTTAGGCAATATTGATGCGGTGCGGGCTTTGCTGGGTGCGGGCGCTGATGCGAATGTGAAGAATGGAGATGGGGGCACGGCTTTGATGGCGGCTGCTGCTGGGGGAAATTTGCCGATCGCACGTATGTTACTCGATGCTGGCGCGGATATCAACGCTAAGGACAGAGATGATGAAACTGCGTTGAATTTTGCGGTAGTTGAAGGCTGCGAAGATGTGGTGGAATTGCTATTAAACCGAGGTGCTACTGTCGGAGCCAGAAATCGGTTGGGCGATACGCCTTTGATGGTGGCTGCTGTTCACGGTCACAGTGCGATCGTAGCGGCTTTGCTGCAAAAAGTCAACTCAAATCAGGCAGATTTTCTGAATGCTAAAAACTTTGGGGAGACGGCTTTGACGCTGGCTGTTTTTGGCGGACATACTGAGACGGTGAAGGTTTTGCTCGAGGGCGGTGCAAATCCGAATGTCCCGGCAGATTTGGGGAAAACGGCTTTAATGAAAGCGTGCGATCGCGGTTATTTGGCGATCGTCCAATTATTAGTTGAAAAAGGCGCGGATGTCAACCTGCTGGATGATTCCGGTGCAACTGCTTTAATGTGGGCCGCCCATCGCGGTTATACTCATGCAGTCAAGATTTTAATCGCTGCTGGTGCAGAACTAAATCACAAGAATCCCGGCAATTATACAGCTTTAATGCTGGCTGAGTTTAAAGGTTATTCGACTGTTGTGAAATTGCTCAAAAATGCCGGAGCACAGGAATAAATATCGCATCACGGGAGATGCAGATGCGGACGGCGGTTGAAACCAGGTTTACAAAAACTTTCGTCCGCCTCCGCCGACTGAAAAAATGCCGTATCAAGAAAAAAACGTAATGTTAACCATCCATTCTTCAACCCCTCTCAGATCGGGTTTTGTTTGTGTAAACCTCGTTTTATATCAAATCCTCTCTTTATCGGAATAGTAATATCGTTGACCGTTGCATCGGAATGATTTAACCTTACTAGAACACAGAGAACACAGAGAGATTCGAGAGAAATGAATAATTCTGATGCTAACAGAATTGATATAAATTCACTGTTAACAGTTAACATTTAATATTATGTATGAGTGCAATCGTAATTGATATTAACCGCCGTTTTATCTTTACTTTACGCACCCAGATTAACCCGCAAATCTTATCTCAATCAGCTTTACGCACCCAGCCGTTAATAGTAAAGCGACTGTCAGCAAAAGCTTTCGAGGGACAGCTAACCGTCAAAACTTCGTGCATATAGCGGCTGAGAAAAAATACAATGCTGTTATTCCGAGGTTCTACCGTTCTGAAAGTGTCGGCCGCCACATAAAAATTGTTCTCGACTTTGCTATCATAAATCAGCAATTCGCCACCGGAAAAAGCCTTGGGTTCTCGATAGAAATAGTAAACATAAGTAAAAAATCTGCTAGCAGTATCGGGCGAGCCGCTGTCGTTGTGAAGTTTATAAAAGTTGTTGTCGTTGTGTGTGGTTAGCTGAGATTCTATATCACCAAGCGGAAATGATGGGATATTTAATTTCCGCAGCACGTCGGGGAGAATTCCTTTAATCCGATTTACCATCAGTGTTGAAAATTCGGGGAATGAGTGAAGTACCATAGAACGGCGGTAATCTTCGGCATTTGTTGAGGTGCTGGTACTCACAAATTCTGATTCTTTTGCTAAAACATATTTGATTAGTTTGTTTTTTTCGGCTGGTGTCAAAAAGTTATCTATTTGGGCGTAACGAGATATTAAGTCGTCATTTATAGGCGCGGCGGCGGGGATTACGGCGGGGATTTCGGGGGGAATTTCGGCGGGAGTTGCTGGCTGCTGCGGTTGCAGTTGCTGCAAGTAAATTGGGGGTTCAGTGACTAATCCAACTAGGTGTTCGCCGGGAAAGGAAAGGCTAGAACGCCCGTCGTCTATGGGGATTTGAAATAAGGTGGAAAAACCTACTGTTGCTTGGGTGCGATCGACTAATGTTTTGACTAGGCTGTACAATAATGGTGTGTCGGATTTGAGAATGACGGTGCACTGATGTCCGCCGGTGAGCAGGATTTTAACTTTTACGTCTTGGGGTTGAATTTGCTGTTGAGTGTAAGTCATAATTTTTTAAGGACGCAATTCGGGAAGGACGCGATTTGGTAGGGACACAACAGTGTTCATTAGTGTCAACTTAACGTCAAACGTAATACCGGTCTGCTGTTTGACGATTAGGCCTCGATCCCCCCTAGCCCCCCTTAAGAAGGGGGGGACAGGAGTCTTCTCAAAGTCCCCCTTCTTAAGGAGGATTTAGGGGGATCTAGACTTTGCCTAAAAGCGACATTTATCAGGGTTTCAGGCTTAAGTTGACACCAATGAACAGTGTTGTGTCCCTACCGTAGGGTATATTTCCTAATGCAAAAAGTGGCGGATATCGGTGAAAACCATTGTGATTCCGAGTTGGTTGGCTGCTTCGATCGAATCTTTATCGCGCATACTACCTCCCGGTTGGACGATCGCAATTATCCCCGCGCCCGCCGCCGTTTTTACGGAATCGTCGAAGGGGAAGAAGCCGTCGCTAGCCAAAATCGCTCCTTGACTCTTCTCTCCTGCTTGTTCCAATGCTAGTTTAACCGATCCGACGCGGTTCATTTGTCCCGCACCGACACCGATTGTAGTGCGATCGCGCGTTACAACGATCGCATTAGATTTAACGTGTTTCGCTACTTTCCAAGCAAACAGCAATTCTTCCAACTCTTCAGCAGTCGGCTGTTTCTCAGTAACTGCGCGCCAATTGCTAGTTTCTTCTACTGCATTGTCTGATTCTTGAACTAGCAAACCACCTGCAATAATTTTAACAGTTTGCGGCGGCCCTTGAGTCAAATCCGGCAAAATCAAGACTCGAACTTTCGCCTTTTTCTTGATAATTTCTTCCGCTTCTGGTTCGCACCCCGGCGCAACAATACATTCTAAAAATGTTTTAGTTAACGCCGTTGCGGTAGCAGCATCAATCGGGCGGTTGAGGGCGACAATTCCACCGAAAGCTGAGACTGAATCGGTGTCGAAAGCTTTTTGATACGCTTCGGAAATAGTTGTTCCCAAGGCTGTACCGCAAGGATTTGTATGCTTGAGAATAGCGGCGGCGGGAGTGTCCGGGAATTCTACAATTAGCCGCCTTGCTGCTTCTAAATCTACTAAATTATTGTAGCTTAATTCTTTGCCTTGCAGGATGGTGCTAGTCGTCCAGCCTGTGGGTGCAGTTCCGCTTTGATACCAGGTGGCCGCTTGGTGGGGATTTTCGCCGTAGCGGAGTGTTTGCAGTTCTGTTCCCGATACGTTGAAATGTTCTGGTAGCTTCGATTCTGGCTCGGATTGGCTGCTGAGATAATTGGCGATCGCGCGATCGTAGTTTGCTGTATGTTTGAAGGTTTCCAGCGCGCACTTTTGCCGGAATTTTAAAGAAGCTTCCCCGCCATTTTCACGCAGTTCTGCTAAATAAGTATTGTACTGTTCGGGATTGCACAAAACTGTCAAATGAGCGTGGTTTTTAGCTGAAGCTCTCAGCATCGCGGGCCCGCCGATATCGATCTGTTCAATTGCGTCTGCTAGAGTTACTCCCGGTTTAGCAATTGTTTGTTCAAACGGATACAAATTCACTACAACTAGATCGATCGCCCGAATTTGATTTTCGGCTAAATCTGCGATATCTTGCGCTACATCGCGGCGCGCTAAAATACCTCCGTGGATTCGCGGGTGAAGTGTTTTGACTCGCCCTCCCAAAATTTCGGGGGAACCAGTATATTCTGCAACTTTTGTGACTGGGATTCCTGCTTCTTTGAGGGCGCTTGCTGTCCCGCCGCTGCTAATTATGTCAAATTCAAATTCTTCTACTAGACTGCGCGCTAAGTCGATTAGCCCGGTTTTGTTGGATACGCTCAGAAGTGCTAGACGTGCCATTGGTTTGAAATTGCGATCGCAAAAATAGACAGGTTATATTCTATATCAAATCTGGTGGTAGGGGAATAATTTGGTAGTTTGTGACTGTGATTACATTATCTCAACATGACTTGGCTTGTTATAATTATATTTTTTCTATACAATAAAACAATTTTCAGTTGATTATATAGCGGTTCTCAAGCGTGGTGAGGTATACCATATGCCCTATGCCGGACAGTACCTCACCTTTCGGAGAAAGGCTATAAATATTTATAACTGGTGCGTCGATCCTGTTATATTGTCCGCTGTCAGAGGGATTGAAGCCATCTTTCCCCTTCACGGCAGTCTCCCGCGCCAGGGTCTATGCTGTTAAAATTACTTATTCAAGTGTAATAGATAATTCGCTGGCGATCGCTCTATAATCTTAAGGATATTTTAGGATTAATTATCAAATTCATGTGCTAGCATCTGTTATAAATTGTTCTATCCCTAAATTAGCCAAAAAATTGGGCCAGAGCGACATCTTAATAAAAAAATAGTAGGTTCAAATATGTTTTTTCAAGAAGCAGATTCAGAAAATCAGCTGAGTAATATTAGCAGGAACCCGAAACAAACTGCTAACAACATCACTAATAGAATAAACTCTCAAGAGATATCAAAAAAATCAGCAGAAACTTCGACACAGGCCAACTTTTCACAAGCTTACAGTCTGAGTTTGTGTGAAATGCAGCAGATGCAGCGAACAATGGAACAGCTAAAGCAGGATTTGCAAGCTAGCGAAGGTCGGTTTCGGAATACGATAGAAAAGAATGCAGACGGCATGGTAATTGTCAACAAGCGAGGACTTGTTTGTTTTGTAAATCAGTCAGCAGAAGCGCTGTTTAACTGCACGGTGGAGGAACTTTTAGGTCGAGAGTTTTTTGGTGGTTTGCTAGTAGAAGGTTCTGCTTGCGATCTGGATATGAACGCAGATATTATTCCCCCAGTTGGAAAAGCAGCTACAGCAGGAATTCGCGTCGTACAAACAGAAGTTAAAGTTATTCGCAAGCAGCAAGAAAATGCTGTGGTAGAAATGCGGTTGGTGGAAACGGAATGGGAAGGAGAAATGGCTTATTTAGCGACGCTGCGGGACATTACCGATCGCAAGCGCGCCGAAGAAATGCTTTGGTTGTACGATCGGGCTATGGCAGCTACCAGCACCGGAATTGTCATCTCTGACGCAACTAACCCAGAACATCCAATTATTTATTGCAATCCCGCATTTGAGAGCATGACAGGTTATCGGCGACAGGAAGTTATCGGGAAAAACTGCCGATTTTTGCAAGGAAACGATACAGACTCCGATGCGCTAAACACCATCCGCCAAGCATTGAAAACAGAGAGCGAATGCAAGGTAAGATTAAAAAATTACCGCCAAGACGGAACCGCTTTTTGGAATGCTTTGTCAATATCTCCAGTGCGCGATAGAACAGGTAAATTAACTCATTTCATCGGCGTACAGAGAGACATAACCGATCGCAAACAAGCCGAAGAAGCATTGCATAATTCCGAAGCACAAAGCAGAGAACAAGCAGCTCAACTAGCAGCAGCACTAGAAGAACTAAAATCCACTCATTCCCAATTAGTGCAGAGCGAAAAAATGTCTAGTTTGGGATTGCTAATTGCTGGAGTCGCTCACGAAATCAACAACCCCGTCAGCTTCATTCACGGCAATCTTGCTTACCTCAAAAATTATACTAGAGACTTGTTTAATTACCTCGAACTTTACCAAAAACACTATCCCAATCCAGTTGTAGAAATTCAACAGAAAATAGAAGAGAATGAACTAGATTTTTTGGTTGAAGATTTCCCCAAAATTGTATCTTCAATGAGCGTCGGTATCGAGCGGATTGACCAGATTGTCAAGTCGCTGCGGAACTTTTCGCGGCACGACGATTCACAGATGAAACCCGTTAACCTCCATGAAGGTATTGACAGCACGCTGTTAATACTAAATCACCGTTTGAAAGGAAATGGTGAAATACCGTCAATTGCAATTGTCAAAGAATACGGAAACTTACCACCTGTGGAGTGTTTTGGTGGGCCGATAAATCAAGTTTTCATGAATATTCTCAGTAATGCGATCGATGCTTTAGGTGATGGGAATAGTAAGCAAAGTTTTCAAGAAATGCGAGAGAGTCCCAGCCAGATTAAGATTTGCACAGAAGTTAGGGAGAATTTTGTAGAAATCAAAATTGCTGACAACGGGCCGGGAATTTCTGAAGAAGTTAAGCAGCGCATATTCGATACATTTTTTACTACCAAACCCGTTGGTAAAGGCACGGGAATGGGTTTGTCAATTAGCTATCAAATTATTGTAGAAAAACACCAAGGCGAATTATATTGCACTTCGGAATTGGGCAAAGGCACGGAATTTACTATCAAAATGCCGATCGCACATTAGTGTCGGATGCAGCAAGCACCTTACTGTTAAGATAAAACACATTAATAGATATCACTTATAGTCCAGTCTCGATCCCCCTAAATCCCCCTTAAAAAGGGGGACTTTGACTGCTCTTGTCCCCCCCTTGTTAAGGGGGGCTAGGGGGGATCTCCGGGTGTAAAAACACGCCCTCAACTCTCATACACAAAGCCTTAAAAAACCTCCGCACCCTCCAACTTCTTCATAGTTTCAACCTTAGCCCTCGCCGCTTCCCCGCAAGTCTTCGGAGTCGGAAACATCTTCCCAGGATTCGCCAAACCTTTCGGATTAAACACCTGACGCACCCACTGCATCGTCTCCAAATCTACCTCCGAAAACATATCCGGCATAAAACACTTCTTATCAGCACCGATGCCGTGTTCCCCCGAAAGACTGCCACCGACTTTCACGCACAGCCTGAGAATTTCTCCCCCCAATTCTTCCACCTTTTCCAACGCACCTTTTACCGAGTTATCGTACAAAATCAGCGGGTGCAAATTCCCATCTCCCGCGTGAAATACATTCGCAATCCGATAACCGTATTTCTCACTCAAACCCTCAATTTCCTTCAAAACATAAGCCATTTGCGTGCGCGGAATTACGCCATCTTGCACGTAATAATCCGGGCTGAGATGACCCGCCGCCGCAAAAGCAGCTTTCCGCCCTTTCCAAATTTTCAGCCGCGTTTCCGGGTCATGGGCAGTCGTGATGTTTCGCGCTCCATTCTGCTTGCAAATATCAGCAATTCGCTGTTGGTTTGTGGCAACTTCCACTTCTAAACCGTCAATTTCTACGAGCAGAATTGCCGCTGCATCGCGGGGATAACAACCAGTTGCCACCACATCTTCTACAGCATTGATGCTGATATTGTCCATGATTTCCATACCGCCTGGAATAATCCCAGCGCTGATAATATCGGACACCGATTCGCCCGCTGCTTCGATACTGGCAAAATCCGCCAACAGAACGCAAATCGATTCCGGCGCTTTCAGGATTCGCAAAGTAACTTCCGTGGCGATACCTAAAGTGCCTTCGGAACCGACAAATATACCTGTTAAATCGTAACCGGGCATTTCGGGAATTTCGCCGCCAACATCGACAATGGAACCGTCGGGAATTACCAATTTTAATCCTAAAACGTGATTGGTTGTAACTCCGTATTTGAGGCAGTGAACGCCGCCAGAATTTTCGGCAACGTTGCCGCCAATCGAACAAACAATTTGACTGGAAGGATCGGGTGCGTAGTAGAAACCGGCACCGCTAACTGCTTGCGTTACCCAGTTATTAATTACTCCCGGTTGTACGACAACTTGCTGATTTTCTAAGTCTACTTTTAGGATTTTTCGCATCAGGGCTGTGACAATCAGCACGCAGTTTTCTACGGGCAAAGCGCCGCCGGAAAGCCCGGTTCCCGCGCCTCTAGCTACCCAGGGAATGGAATTGCGATCGCATATTTTGACCACATTTGCCACTTCCTCGGTAGTGCGCGGCAACACTACCACAGCGGGGCGCTGGCGGTAGCTGGCGAGCCCGTCGCACTCGTAGACGAGTAATTCTTCGCGGCGCTGCACTACCCCGTTTTTGCCGACTACAGCCTCAAATTCTTTAATAACGGGTTTCCAGTTGCGTTGTGTTTCTACGGCTATCATTAGTAACTTAATTTTAAGGGTTGCAATACTGACACTGAGCTGGATCGGCAGTCTCTCGATTGTCGGGAAACAGTTCTTCTTTAGTATAACCGCAGTTTTTGCATTGATAAATAGTCGATCGCACTAGCTGAGTCGGAAAATAGCAAAGTCCGCAGGGCAATCCGATTTTTTTGTCTGTCACCTCAAATCCCGGCCAACCGCACTGCGGGCACAATTGCTGAAATTTTCTAACTAAATTGAGAGTTGCATTTTCGATATTTTTCATCCGAGTGGGATTGTACATCGCCCGCATATCTGTTTCGAGGTGAACTCTGCCAGTTGAGGATTTTTTCAAGCCCGCTGATACAGCATCAAAAAGTTGTTTTTCTGTTACAATACCCTTGACAATTTCACCATTGCCGAGTGCAGCATCGCCAACTACAACCACCAGTCCGTGTGCGGGAAATCCAGCTTTTTGAGCAAAATCATCTGCTTCTTCTATAGTGGCAACTAACTGGTGACTGTAATTAGTTTCTACAGACAATGATTCACCGATAATTTCGAGATTGTTGGTTCGATCTAATAAAATCACGATTTCTCGATTAGCTGGCAAATACGGCATCATTGGGTGAGGGCCGAAAGTACCTTCACTCGCAAAGGCGAGAGTTTCTCCCGCAATTTCTAGAGCTTTTTCGGCTTTCTGGCGGGCGGCTTCTATTTGAGTTCCTAAGCGTTTAACTTCTCTAGTAAATGTGCCGAAAATGTCTGTATTAAGCTCTGCAGGCAGTACGAGTTTTACGCCTAATTCTCGTTCCAGAATGGGAGCCATCACCCGTTCTTTTTGGTGCATTGTAGCAAGAACGGCGGTGCGATCGATCAATAAGTGATGTTGGTTCATCTATTTTAAATACTGCAAATAAAACTGATATCACTGCTTGTTTTTATTGTTTGACAAATCAATTACAAAATTTCCTCCATCATCATAAATCCGTTTTCTCGTTTGACCGAGTTTTTGTAAGCTATCTTGAAATTCAAAAGTGTTCAATGCCTGATTTCGGAGCCAAAAACCTAGTGGCTTGACTTTGAGTCTATATTCTAGAGATTTCCTAGGAAAGTTCGCTTCATCAGCGTAAGAATATGCAACATATCTAATCGATTTTGAAACTAGATAATCTGCTAGCGCTTCTTCTCCTTTAAAGGAAGGCATACCGGGCGGAAGGCTAGCCCCGCCTGGGTAGTCTGCAATCCAGATTGTATGTTTCTTAAAATTCATTAAAAAAGGTTTGTCAAGTCTTGTTAAAACTATTTCTCCTTCAGGAACCGAATTTAGCATTTTTGAATATTTTTCTCGCTCGTCTAGTGTCACTAAAGGTACATTTTTCAAACCAGAGGCAATGTTCTCTACATAGTTATTATATTGTCTAAACATTTTGTCGCCATTACAATTTATCGCTAATAACAATGACAAAAATAATCCACCAATGAAACGCCTATTTCTTAAGTTTAAGTTTGACATTTTTGGCTCGATATTTTCCATAACAACCAATATTAATATCAGGAACACAACTAATAGTAGCGAATATGAATAGCGGTCGATATCCGAGCCTCCAGTAGAAACTCCTATGATTGCAACGCCCATCACATTACTAAGATTAATAGACAGACTTGCTTCCCTAACAATTGGCTTTTTATGGAGACCAACCATAAAAAATCTAATTCTCAATACAGTCAATAAATAAACAATTGCCAAAATTGCATAGAGCTTGAGTCTAAGTGCTGAAAATCGAAAAAGCTCTCCGAAAATCTCATTGCTAGGAAGCTTGACCGAGCCTCCATATACAGAACCATGAAAACCTCTACCAAATATGGGATATAATAAAGTCCCTGATGACTGATACAGTGAGATCGACCAGGGTAAAATAAACACAGCCAATAAAATACTAGCCAAACAAAATTCGTAGATTGCTTTATGCTTTATTTGGCTGCCAAGGATATAGAAAAAATAACTACAGGTGAAGAAAATAATACACGCGGGAATCAAGGTGGTTTTTAAAGCGCAGATGGCGGCTGCAAGCAATCCTACAATAGCAGCATTACTGTGGATGTTTGTTTCTTTTAGCTTGTCCCAATCAAAAACTCTGAATAAGCTGAAGAAAAGACATACCGGAATTAATATACTAGTTATATTTGTATGATCTCGGCTAATTAATAAAAATGCGAACACAATCAGTAATGCCGAGCTTTTTGAAAATTGTTTTTGCTGACAGTATCCGATCATGAGTCCTATCATTACGACTAAGGCGCATCCGGGATCGATCAGATATAAACTTCTTTCATCCAACAGGCTGAGAATGAATGTATGCAAGAATGATTGTCCTCCCAGTGCAGATACCAATCTTCTTTCGCTGAAAGGATCGGAACCAAGAGAACCTATTTGAAGCATTTTATGGGGGAATACAAAATAGGCGTGGTAGTCATCGTGAGGATTAAAATTATACCAGGCCACTGAACCACTGTATTGCACAGCAGCCAGAAGGAAAGCGATAAAAGTCCCGATCGCCAAAAAACTATTTTCTTTAAAAGCATTAATTAACCGATTCAGCTCGTCGGCGATCAAAGTTTTATTTGCCCAGGCATCTATTATTCCGTAAAGTGCGCCCAAGCATATATATATTAAAATAGTTGCTTGCGAAATAGTCCATGTCACATTTAATAAACCACCAAATATAATCGTCCAAGCTATCCCCCAAGCGGCTCTTTGTCCCCAGTCAACTCTGTACTGAGGAAAAAGGATGCGGTTGACTACTCCACCCCAACCAATCAGGGATACAAGAATGAAAATTCCCCAGGCAAAAGAAAGAAAATAATAATAATTCATAATTGTTACCTCAGTATCGATTTAGAAGGTTATGATCAGACGCACCCTTTGAATTAAGTTATCAACTCAGCACTCAACGATCAATGTTAAAAGCGATCGCTAGTTGCCCCCAGCGGTTCCCCCACTTTGACCTTGGAGTACAAAAATTACTCCCGTCATAATTAGCCCCACGCCTACCAACCGCAGCGGTGGCAAAGGCTCGTTAAATACAATTTTCCCGCCCAACACAGTAAACAAGTAACTAATTGACAGTAAAGGCGAGACTATGCTAATGTTGGCGCGAGACAAAACTACGATAAAGCCGATCGAAGAAACTGCATACAAACACAGACCTCCAACTATCAAAGGCTGAGTTGCCATTGCGAGCACTTTTTCCACTAAATTAGCAGCGCCAATGGGCCCTAAGATTTTTGCTCCTGCTTTCAGACTAAATTGACCCACCACACTGCACAAAATAGCAGCGAGCAAAACTAGAAAAACGCTTCTACTCATACATTAACTAACCTAATATTACAAAAAAACGGCAGTTGGGAAAAAATTGAAAAACTTTAATTAAGTTTTGTTGATTTTTATTCACAACCAATAATTTAAGCAGAGATACTGGAAAAGTAAGTATTGTCGATCGCCAGCAATGCCTGGAATAAACCTATGGCCGAACAGACCAACACCAGCGGGGAATACACTCTCGAACTCTCGATACTCATGCCCTGCCTCAACGAAGCAGAAACTTTAGAACTTTGCATCGAGAAAGCTCAGAGGTCACTGCGCGAACTGGATATTGCCGGCGAGGTCATCATAGCAGACAACGGCAGCACTGACGGTTCCCAAGATATCGCCACCAAAATGGGGGCCCGAGTCGTGCCCGTAGCAGCCAAAGGCTACGGCAGCGCCCTGATGGGAGGCATCGTAGCGGCGCGCGGAGTTTATATTATCATGGGCGACGCTGACGACAGCTACGACTTTTCCAACCTCGGTGCCTTTGTCGAAAAATTGCGGGGAGGCTGCGATTTAGTCATGGGAAATCGCTTTCAAGGAGGCATCAAACCCGGTGCAATGCCGCCACTGCACAAATATTTAGGAAATCCGGTGCTGACATGGGTTGGGCGGTTATTCTTTGCAAGTCCCGCCGGCGATTTTCACTGCGGATTGCGGGGTTTTAGGAGAGACTCAATTTTGAAACTCGACTTGCAAACAACGGGGATGGAATTTGCTAGCGAAATGGTCGTCAAAGCCTCTCTGTACAAGTTGAAAATCGCTGAAGTCCCAACGGTACTATCTCCCGACGGGCGCAGTCGCCCGCCGCACTTGCGAACTTGGCGAGATGGCTGGCGGCACCTCAGATTTTTGTTGCTTTACAGTCCTCGCTGGCTGTTTTTGTATCCTGGTGTGGCGCTGATGATTTTGGGTATAATTGTTACCATCTGGCTGTTGCCCGGTACTCAAAAGATTGGCAGTATTAACTTTGACGTACATACGCTGCTTTATGGGGCGATCGCAATTATCGTCGGTTTTCAAGCAGTAACTTTCGCTTTCTTCACCAAAGTTTTCGCTATCAGCGAAAAACTGCTGCCCGAAGACCCCAAACTAAACAAAATATTTCGCTACGTTACCTTAGAAACAGGATTGATTGCCGGAGTCACGCTGATATTAATCGGAATAGTTGGCTCGTTTTTGTCATTAACTATCTGGAGCGATACAGCTTTCGGTTCTCTAGACCCTTCTAAAACTCTCCGTTTAGTTATTCCCTCGCTCACGTGCCTGACCGTCGGTTTGCAAATGGTTCTCTCCAGCTTTTTTCTCAGCGTGCTGGGCTTGAAGCGCAGGTAAACTAATTATCACTGAAACACTAAAACCTCTGCTCTGAGTACATCCAAAACCTCAAATCCTATGACAATAAATCAAAAAAACTCCAGCGAGTACGTTGGCCCCAAGCTTGGTGGTTTGGCCACCAAACTATCTTGGTACGCCCGCCAAAAAATGTTTAATTTACTCATGGCATTAGCCAATCCCAGCGACGACACAACCGTGTTGGATGTAGGAGTAACTTCCGACCGGCGCGAAGATTGCAATTTTTTTGAGAAACTCTATCCCTACCCCCACAAAATCACCGCTGTGGGCATGGAAGATGCTGCATTTTTAGAACAAGAATATCCCGGTTTGAAGTATGTCCGTTCTAACGGTTTGACTTTACCATTTCCCGACAAAAGTTTTGATTTAGTCGTGAGTTTTGCCGTCATCGAACACGTCGGCAATCGAACTCAGCAAAAAACTTTTATTCGAGAACTTTGCCGCGTCGGCAAAACCTGCTGCATCACTACTCCTAACCGCTGGTTTCCCGTAGAATTCCACACCGCTGTCCCCCTAATTCACTGGCTTCCCCCCTCTTCGTTTCGAGTTCTTTTGAGATTGCTGGGCAAGAACTTTTTCGCCAAAGAAGAAAACCTCAATCTTTTATCCGAAAAAGATGTATTGCAGATGCTGCCAGCAGAGGCTAAAATTGATACCAAACATTTCCGGCTTCTCGGTTTAATATCCAATTTGCTTTTTTATGTAAAAAATCCCCTGTGATCCAAGAAACCGGATTTTTACTTTGACTGTTGGCTGCAACGAAAGATGTTTGGAAAAAACCACATTTCTGACTATCTCTGCGTCCAAGACTTTCTACAATTTTGTTTCTAAATCCAGCACAAATTTTTCTCCGTCTTCATACAATTGTTTTCGAGTTTTTGCAAGTCGCCACACGTTATTCCGAAAGTCGTGAGAAAGTTTTGCTTGCAGTCGAAACCAAGATGACAATCCAGGCCCTGAAGTATCTACAGCAGGATGATTGAGACTCCAAGACGAATAAGCTATGTATCGAATAGATTTTGTGGCTAAATAGTTGGCCAAGGCTTCAGGGCCTTTGAATGCAGGCATACCCAGGGGGAACGCATCTTATTGAACACTGTTCATCAGTGGTGAGTATATTTTGAGATAAATTCACCATTCAAAGAAGCTACAGACACGCTTTGTAATGAATCTTGAGATAAAATAGGAACTAATCAATGCTGGCTTTTACTTAATGCTAATTTTGAGACAATAAAATATTACAACCACTGTTTACAAGTTGTATAATAGTTATTAATGAGTTATTCGTGAGAATTTAGTTGACTGCAACAGCGAGAATCTTAGTCAAATAGTCATCATCCCACCAGGCTCGAAGTCGCTTATTCTTTGTTCCAGTTTTTGAGTTTTTTTCTTGACTCAAAAGATTGAGTGAGATGTGTCTAAGGATGGCAAAGTTTTGCGGAGCATTATCTTTTATAACCCGACAATTATCTTCACGAAAACCCACCTCTAATACCCAAGGTAAAAAATTTTTAATTCCCCAATGGCTGCGGACTGATTCACCAAATTTTTGAGCATCATTTGGTAAACTACTAAGATAATAACGAGTTTTAATAGTTGTTTTTCTCTTGACTATTCTTACGGATTCTATCAGACCTATACTATAAAGCTTCTCCCATTAATTGTCGGGCTATATCTGCTCTTTGATGTCACTTAACATGGTTGTGATGTCGGATTTATGAGCGACCGTGATTGTTCTCTTTTTTTGTCGAATAAGCTGCAGGTGTCAAGCCTGAAAACCCTGGTCTAATTGTTTGTTTAAACAACGCTTCTATTCTGGCATACAGGGAGGGTTGATTTTTTTTAAGGTGATTATCTAATCTCCTCCTTGTTCGAGAATTGACTTCACAATTGACCTTTGACAGCCCATCGCATGGCTTGGTGACAATGCTTCCACTTAATTCTAATACTTTTAGTAAAGCCGGAATTGCTGTGATTTTATTAATTTTTGATCGACTTTAACTTGTCCTAAAACTAATCTTTGACTGGTTCCCCAAGCACGGAGCATATGAATCGCTTTTTTGTCTGCTCTCCAAGAGTAAGAATGGCGAAGAGCTTTGCCATCAATTGCGATTACTTCTCCTCTCTTTGAAGCAGCTAATAGATTGAATCCAACTCAAAAAATATTGCTGAAATTGCTCAGGTTTGAGGCGAGAAAAGAAGGAGGGCCATTGTGTCATGGGTCGGGATGCCATTCGGCAATTCTCAAATTGTCTTTAACCGTTCGTATTTAGAAGAACCCGTAACTTTCGATATCCACCCATGTATCAGCACCGCAAATCACGGCACAAACTGAGAGGGTGATAATATCAATTAATTGATGATGTTTCGTCGGCTCTATTCTGGCATATTTTAAGTATAAAAAATGGTCGGCAATGGTAATTTGAGGGTAAGGATTAAGGTCTAAATTAGAGGAATTAAAGAAGGAGTCTGCACAGCCGAGTCAACCATTGCTTTTAGAGCTTGGTCAAAAAACTCAATGAAAGAACGTTCTTGATGGCGACAAGTTTGTATAACCGTCAATAAATTGGCAGTATCTTGAAACCGTTCCATAGATCGGGAACCTCCACTAATTTTTCTTTTTGTGACGGCTAAACGTAACGTTCGTTCTGCTAAATTATTATCAGGCGGTATCTCTGGATGGTCTAAAAAATACCACCATTGATCGGCTTTCTTCCTCAAGGAGCGTAAAAGTTTCCCGGCTTCCCCTCCTGCTCTCTCTATCCATGAATTAATCGTAGATTCAACTTTTGGTTTAAACTGGGATGTCCAACTCAAGAATTCATCAAGGTTTTGGGTTTGTTGGCCTAAAGCATAGTTTTTAAAACCCTCATCTATCAGGCTAATAAATTTTGCTCCAATCTCCTGGTTATTTAAGCCAGGAACCTGGATTAGTTTCTTGAAGTGACGGCGTAAATGCGCCAGACATTTTTGTTGGGCCTTGACAGGATAACCATTATAGGCGCTATAGTCATCTGAACTAAGTACACCTTCGTAGCAAGAACCCAAAATAGATTCTAATTCCGCGCGAGAGCGAGTATCAGCAGCATGAAATAAAGCGAAGTTGGTATTGGCAAAAATCCATAACCATTCTTTGACCCCAATGACTGCCCTTGGCGTTTCATCCGCATGAATATTGGGCCTTGTTTGTTTGACCCACTGTTTGAGCTGGTCAATACTTTGAGTCACTGCGCCATTTATTCTTTCATTGGTCGCTACTAAAGTTCCCACTCCTATTTCTATTTTTCCCAGTTCCCACAACAGTTCTTGTTGTTTTTCGCAGGATAAATGTCCGTAATTATTTATCCATCCTAAAAAAGCTTGCAGTCTGATTCCGATATCTTGTCCCGGTACTATTTCTGGCGACCAGTCTGCTGTTTGTGTGGCTCTCCTGAGTTTATGGTGTAAAATGTACCTAATAATACATTTACCGTTATGAGCTTCCATCTAGACTATCTATTAGCTTTGCCTGGAGTCAGGGTTGAAACTTGTACTCAAGTTGAGGGGGAAATTTTCTTGGGACTGAGCATTTTATTAGAAGGAATTGTTTGTCATCATTGTAACAATCCTACCGAAAAACTGCATCAAAATCGACCAATTTTAGTAAGAGATTTGTCTGTTTTTGGTCGTCCTGTATATTTAAAAATCCCACGACGGCAGTTTTACTCTCCTAACTTACTCAACGGTATCCCACAGAAGAATTAGATTTTTTGGACGTTAAAAGACGGCATACTCAACGATACGAACAAAATATTTATGAGCGTGTAAAACAATCGAGCATGGAGCAAATTGGAAGAGAAGAAGGACTGAGTTATGACGAAATAAAAAGAATATTTGAGCAGGTAAACACCCTAAAAAAAAACCGAATTGGCAACGGGTTAAACGAATTTGTCAAGGGCGAGATAAGTATGGGAAAAGGTCAAGGAAATTTTGTGACTGTTGTGAGTGACCTAATAGAAGGTAATTTAATTGAGATGATTGATTCTCATCGCTCGGAAGAAATCATTGAAGTCCTTATGCAACAAGCAATTGAGGTTCGAGAACAAGTTGAGGAAGTGAGTGTTGATATGTGGGGAGGATTTCCTAAAGTTATCAAAAAAGTATTTCCCAACGCCAAAATTATTATCGATCGTTTTCCTGTGATGAAAGTAGTTAATAAAGGCTTGAATAAATTACGCAGAGCCGCCGGAATAACAGATAGGCAAAGTAAATATTTATTGTTAAGTAATCGAAGAAATTTGAAGCCAGAGCAAATTGATAAATTAGAGATGGCACTAGGTAAATCAGAATGCTTGAGAATTGCGTATGAGATGAAAGAAAAATTTAGAGAAATATATGAGACTAATTTGACCGTTAAAAAAGGGCAGGCAAAAATTAAAGAATGGCTAAATCATGCACAAGTATTTTTTAGAGCATCTGCATCAACGATTGAAAATCATTTTGAGAGTATTTGCAACTACTTTCTTAATCGCACAACAAGTGGAGTTATGGAGGGAATCAACAATTGAATTAAGTTGATAATGCGCCAAGGATATGGTTTTTATAATTTTCATAATTTTAGGAATCGCGTATTAGCTTGCTGGTCTAACTAGGGCTTGCTGAATAAGTTAAGAAAAATCACGATCGCAATTGATGGGTGATTCAAGTTCGGCGAAACATAATTTTTTGTTTTTGTAACTTACCAAGATATAATTTTTGATAATCATTGAACCGTAACCAGGCATTGTTTTCAGAAATCGGCAGAAAAAGATACAAAAAACCCGTCTTAACCAGGTAGAAAGGTTCATTACTAAAAAAGTAATAGCAATAGCTGTTTGAGAAGTATTATCAAGTTTTGCCATGACCCGATTCAAGCTGAATCTTCGTTTTCCTTGTCCAAATTTTCCTTCAATCGCATTTCTAATTCTTTCATCTTCTAAGGCTTGTTTTTTTGTTTCTTTGCTCACATTAGCTGGAGGTCTTCCTAAAGGCGGTCCACTAATTCTAATTCCTCTTTCTTTACACCATGCTCGGTTTTCTCGATTTCGATAAATGCGATCTGCATGGACTGATTCTGGATAGTATCCTGTGAAAGCATAATACGCTTCTATTTGGGCTTTTAAGTCTCCCGATTCGTTAAAGTTATCCCAACTCATCCGGTCTAAAAATACATATCCTTCAAAGCAACTCGCTGATAGTTTAGCTCGCCTCTCTACTGGTTTCCCCGCTTTTCCTCTGATAATGGGACGGATATGGGGTTGGCTTAAACTTACTATTCTATCCTCTATGCTCTGTTTGTTATTTTCAAATAACCAGAGCTGTTGCCTATAAACTTCAGCTACCACTAACAAGGTTTTATATTGCTTTTTATTCAGATTTTCTAGGGTAGCACCTGACTCGATTAGCTGTTCAATATGAGCTATGTTTCTTTTGATATATTGCAGTTGTTTCTTAATTGCTTGTCTTTTTTTGTTCCGGGTGGGACGTTTTTGTTTCGCTACTGCTAAGTAGTCTTTTCTGGCTATTTTTCGGTAGGTTCTGGGTTTGTTCTTGATTTTTACTTTGAGAGACTTATAGAGAATGTCGATGATTTTTTCGGTATGAACTCTGGCTCGATTTAATAGTCCTAAGTCGGTCGGATAGCTAATGTCGGCTGGGGTACAGGTTGCATCTATGATTAATTTTCCTTGATTGGGTAACTCATTTTTTGCGTCCGAATCCTTTTTTTTTTCGGTTTTAACTGAGGTGGTTTCAAGCATTTTCTTGACCATTTTTTCGTTCACTTTGTTAATTAAGTTCGCACTGATTCGTTGCCGAAAGTGAACTAATAGTGATGGGTCAAAGGGTAGTTCATTACTGTAGGTTGATTGACCGATAAAGTATTGTAGATATGGGTTTTCGCGAATTTGTTCTACTGTTTCCCGATCGCTAATTCCGAGTTTTTCTTTAATGATCAATGCCCCCAATGCCATCCGAAAGGATTTAGCTGGTGCGCCCATTTCTGTCGGGAAATTTTCAGCATATTCTGATTCAAATTCTGACCAAGGAATTAGTTCGGCCATTTTTACCCAACGGTTGTCTGCTGACAACCTTCCTCCGAAGGGCAGTTCAAACTCGGATGGGGGGCTTGGAGCAAGCTCAGCTTTTCTGTACACAAGCGCAAATGGTGATGCAAGGGTTTTGTGCTATTTTACCTGTTTATCTTGCACCTAACTCGCTTGTACCCTCTCTTAACCCTTTTGGTGTAACCTTTTGACACTGATTCAGCAAGCCCTAACTAGATAAACTTATAACCATAAGTTCAGGAGAGCCACCCGTAGCAATATTTAAATTGGCTATCAATGTCTGCGTGCCATGACGAATATATTCAAACTCTCGAATTGCAACTTTTCCTGGTCGCATTGGTAAGTCTTTCTCGATACGTTCATCGGGCTTGAATCCCTGTCATTTCATCAACCGATATGGTGTGTTATCCATTTTGACTGCGTTCAATCGCAGTTAGATATAAACCTGTAATATCTTTAACTTTTGCATCAAATTCTTCATCCACAGGGGGGGTTAACCAGTAGCGCGAGGCCTGTGGTTTAATTTCTGCTTATTCTAATAATCTGCCAACATCTCGGACTGATATACTTTCAATAATGCCTTGTTTCATGATTTCCTCGGCCAGTTCTCTAGCCGTCCAATGACTTATTGGCCGTCCATAATCCGACGGTGAGGAACAGGCTGCAAGCAAATAACTCGGTTACTTGTTCCATGCTAAATTTTGCTGGTGCGCCAACACGTTCTCGATCTTGTAATCTTTGCAAAATCGATAAGTCTTTTCTCTCGCTCTCCAACCATCGGTTTCGCCCCTTCACGAGCCATCTGCCGGTTAATCTCTAGGCTTCGGGCTATTTCACGATGATTTTGACCATCAGATGCCATGAGAATGATTTTGGCTCGTAGCACGATCTGTTGCGGCGTGTTGTGTCTCTAGCTCAACTGGTGAAGTTGATGACGGTCGCCATCGCTTAATTTTAATGTTTTAGGCATTAATAAGGCTATATATGACTCCTTTATCACCTACCGAAACTGGTCTAAACTAACTATGTTAGTCTACCACAAATATAGTCTGTCTACTTACGCCGAGCTGTACTAGTAATTCCTTGGTCTGCTGGTCAACGGGTAATTTGGAAATATCTAGCTCTGGGATTGGTTCTAACATCGTGATACCTACTTGGTACTGCTTTTATGTAAAGGATGGAGGATAATACCTCTAGGTCCAGTCTTTTGAGGAGTCTCATCATGAAACCCTATCTGATTTGTCCCACTTGTGGTTCTGACGATGTAATGAAAAATGGGATGACTCGTCGGGGCAAACAAAACCACAAATGTCGCGACTGTGGTCGGAAATTTGTCGAAAATCCGAACTTGGACAGCCAAAGACACCGACACTTTGGCAAAAATTGAGTTACTTCTCAAGAGAGCGGATTTCCCTCGCTGGTATTGCCCTCCTTCATGGGCGTTTCCTCTCTTCTGGCTCCTCTCATTATGTGAACCACTTGTACGGTGCAATAGAACTCTTGCGCCACGGTGATCCCGAAAGAAGTTGGAAAACACACAGTCCAAATGGATGAACTCTGGTATGAAAGTAGATGACAAAGGGAATAAACAATGGGTCCCGTTAGCAATGGATACCAAGACTCGGGAAGTGATCGGATGTCATATTGGAGACCGCTCCTCGAAGTCGGCTCAAGCATTATGGGATTCACTACGCTTGTGTCTATCCCCTGCAGTGCCAAGATTTATACCGATCGCTCTTGATGCCTATGCCGTAGTTTTACGCCCGTAAAAGGCATAAGTCTGTCGGCTCCGAAAGTGGATTAACCAGTTACATTGAACGATTGAACAATACTCTCAGGCAACGAATTTCGCGATTAGTCAGGAAGACGTTATCGTTTTCAAAAAAGTTGGAGAATCACTCATAGTGGTATTTGGAACTTCATTCATGACTACAATCACCAAATCCGATTAGGAATGCTGAAAGTTCAACCGCCTCAAATTTCTCTATCCTTTACATAAAAGCACTACCACCTACTTTACTTTCTCGATGCTTCCACTGTCAAGGAACAAGTCTCTTGTCTTAACTTTAGTTAACCAGGAGACATGAAGCACACCCAACCGAAGTGATTTCAACCCAAATACCCTATCCACACTCGAGCGATCGCACCCAACATTTTGAGCAAGTTCGAATTAGCTTCATGGATTCCACTTGTCTGAAAGTAACACGTAACCGCAGGATCAGTCAGCACAAAGTGTTTAAAGATATCGCTGCTCGATGGAAAACCGAGCGTCGATTGGTTCTTTGGTTTAAAGTTACATCTAGTCATCAACGATCGAGGCGAGTTACTTAACTTTCAAGTTACGCCTGGTAATGTAGACGACCGAAAACCTGTGCTTGACTTGTTGCAACATCTGTTTGGCAAAGTGTTTGCTTACCCTGGGTTACATCTCCCAAAAAATGTTTGAGGAATTGATGGCAAGCCTCGGCGTGCAAGTCATTACTAAACTCAAACGCAATCTGAAACAACGTTTGATGTCGCTTGTCCGATCGTCTGCTGTTACGAAAACGCGCTGTCGCCCGTGACCGTTATTGACCAGTTAAAGAATATTTCTCAGATTGAGCATTCCCGACATCGTTCCCCCGTTAACTGCTTTGTCAATATTCTCGATCGGGTTGATTGCTTATTGCCATCAACCCAAAAAGCCAGGAATCGCCATGGATAACAACTTGCTCTGTTCTGCTTAACCCGAACTCACTTTAATCAATGACTCACAACTGATGACTAAAAATTCACTACTAATAGACCTCTTGCAAAATAATTTTATGCTCTACTAAAGGGTTTGGCTTAAGTGGAACAGATTGCAGGTTATATCAGCACTTTACAATTATGAGTTAGCTCTGGGGTCTAAAACTCAAAGCCTTTAATTATAACATATATTTTTTGGGCAAGAGGTCTAATGACTAATGACCAATGACCAATGAGCAATGACTAATGACCAATGACTAATGACTAATGACTATCCAATCAGTTGAATAGGGCCGGTAACGCTGCCGCTAAAAAATTGTTTAATTAATAAATTATCTGTGGTTGCAATGTCGCTGACGGTTCCCTCCCACTGCACTTTGCCTTGATAGAGAAATATGATGCGATCGGCTGTGCGGCGGATGGTACTGTCTTGGTGGGTGACGATCGCATAAGTGCTGCAAACTCCTTGAGCTTTCTGCAAGTCGCGGATTAAATCTTCAATTACCGTACTGGCGATCGGATCTAAGCCCGCCGTGGGTTCGTCGTACAGCAAAACCTCTGGATTGTCCCTGTCATTATCGGGATTCGCCATGATGGCGCGGGCAAAACTTACCCGCTTCCGCATTCCCCCAGACAACTGCGCTGGATAGCGTTCGCCAATTCCCGGTAAACCCACCATATCCAACTTCTCCTCGACCAATTGCCGAATCCGGGGGCGCGGCAGCTTAGAATGCTGGTACAGTAAAAAACCGACATTCTCCTCCACCGTCAGCGAATCAAACAAAGCCGCTTGCTGAAACACCATCCCAATCCCGATCGGATCTGCCACGTCGTCTACCCATCCCACCCTGCGCTGTCCCTGAACGACAACCTCTCCGGCATCGGGGGCCAACAAACCCGCAATTATCCGCAAAATCGTCGATTTCCCCGTCCCGGAAGGGCCAATAATTGCCAGGGCCTCTCCCCGATAAATGTTCAGATCGACTCGATCGAGGATCTGGTTCTGGCCGAAGGACTTACTTATCCCTTTGAGTTCGATTAGCGGCTCAGCCATAAGATGTTATCAATAAGTTGTCAGTCCTCAGTCATCAGTCTAGCTAATGACTGAGGACTCATGACTAATAATTTAATGACTTAAATAGACTGCCAGAATCAAAACTCTCTTGTATTGTAAATTTGTCAGATTGAGCTGTTCCAATACCCTTAAGACTAATTAACCATGTCAATTAGTTCATTTCCTAAAGCCCTTCGCGTCTTGGCTAAAGCCAAGCAGGTTATTGCCCATTCCAGAAATCCTTACCCCCCTTCTTTGCGGAACGGGCGAGTTCACCAGTGGTTTAAGTGGTTGGCCCCCGGACTGTTGGTGAAACGGTGGCTGCTGATCAGTGCTAGCGGTGTGGTGCTTGCCACCTTGGGTTTAGCGATTTGGACTGGGATGACTCCGATTTTTTTCTTGTTGCAATTGTTGAAAAATTTTTTGACGTGGATTGCAGAAGTTATTCCCAATTACGTGTCGGGGCCGGTCGTGATTGCTGGCGGGATTTTGTTAATTCTGTGGGGGCAAACTCGCAGTTTGAATTCTATTACTCAAGTGCTGATGCCGGAAGGGAATGAGGAATTGGTCGATCGACTCCTCAACCACCGCCGCTTGCACCGCGGCCCAAAAATTGTGGCAATTGGAGGGGGTACCGGGCTTTCTAATTTGCTCAGGGGATTGAAGGAATACAGCGCCAAAATCACTGCTATTGTCACGGTGGCGGATGACGGCGGGTCTTCCGGGCGACTGCGGCGGGAAATTGGGGTGCTGCCGCCGGGAGATATTCGCAATTGTTTGGCGGCCTTGGCAGATGAGGAAAAGTTATTGACTGAGTTATTTCAATATCGTTTTCAGGCCGGTGACGGTTTGGTGGGTCACAGTTTTGGGAATTTGTTTTTGACGGCGATGAGCGATATTGCTGGAGATTTGGAACAGGCGATCGCCGCGAGTTCTAAAGTTTTAGCGGTTAGGGGAGAGGTGCTGCCGGCTACTCTGAGCGACGTTTCTTTGTGGGCAGAACTGGCTGACGGCAGGATAATTGAGGGGGAGTCCAGCATTACCGAAGCTAACGGAAAAATCGTCAAAATAGGCTGCATTCCTGCTAATCCTCCCGCTTTGCCCAAGGTGGCGATCGCGCTGAGGGAAGCGGATTTTATAATTATTGGGCCGGGGAGTCTTTATACGAGCGTGATTCCGAATTTGTTGGTGCCGGAAATTGCCGAGGCGATCGCCCGCAGCGAAGTTCCGCGCATTTATGTGTGCAATATTATGACTCAGCCGGGAGAAACTGACGGATACAGTGTTGCAGATCACATTCGGGCGATCGATCGCGCTTGCGGCCGGCCCCTGTTCGATGCTGTAGTAGTGCAAGGAAAAGTCCCTTCTGCAAAAGCCTTGATCCGCTATTCTCAGGAAAATTCCTATCCCGTAGTGCTCGATAGAGAAGCCGTAACGCAATTGGGCCGGCGAATAGTCATCGCAAATGTGATGGATGAAGATAAAAATACCGGTTTAATTCGCCACAATTCTCAAAGGTTGGCGGGAATGTTGCTGCGTTGGTACGGGCGCGCCCAGAACATTTAAGCTGTTGACTGTTAGCTGTTGACTTTTGACTGTTTGTTAGCTGTTGACTGTTTGTTAGCTGTTGACTGTTAGCTGTTGACTGTTGACTGTTGACTGTTGACTGTTGACTGAGGGCGGGCACGGCGCACCGCCCCTACTAACAACTAATATCGTTGACCGTTGCATCGTCAGGTGATTTAACCGGTGCTAGAACACATAGGACACAGAGAGAGAGAATAGAGATATGAATACAGGACGATGCTACCGGATTTGATATAACAACTAACAACGAATAACCAATAACAAATAACCAATAACAAATAACCAATAACAACTAACAACTAACAACTAATATGATACTTTCTCTTCCTGATTTTGAGGCTACGCGCAAGTTTGGTGTGGCTTTAGGTCGATCGCTCCCCGCCGGCACTGTAATCTTATTGCAAGGAGATTTAGGAGCCGGCAAAACCACCTTAGTGCAAGGTATCGCTGAAGGTTTGGGAATCTCCGAATCTGTCGAAAGTCCTACTTTCACCCTGATTAACGAGTATTTTGCAGGGCGAGTTCCGCTGTATCATCTAGACTTGTATCGACTGGAACCCGAAGAAGCAGAGGCTTTGCACTTAGAAAGTTATTGGGACGGATTAGAAATGGATTTGGGAATTGTGGCGATCGAGTGGGCAGAAAGATTGCCGTACAAACCAGATAATTATTTGCAAATTTATCTGAGTTATTGCGATAACGGGCGGCAAATTGAATTGATTGGCGATTTATTGGATTGGCAATTGGAAATTTGACAAAAGGCGATTCCCTACGGGATAGCTACGCTTCACGGACTTACTGCGGACGGTTGACACGAATCAATTTGCCTCTCAATGTTTCCTCAATTGAAATAGCCTCATTGATGCGTGTTGCCAACCCTTCTACGTTCCTATCTTTGGTACAAACAATAATACCAGCGTGTTCTGGCTGTCGGTTGTGCAGTCCGATAAAATCAAACCGATTTAATGTCAAAACAGCTCTATCTTTGCTTATAGCAAATGCTAGCACCTCTGGATCGGGAATCCCAAGTCCTGCTTTTCCTGCTTCCTGAACAGTCAGGACATTGTGACTAAAAGCGCGCAACAATTGGACGACTGGCAAAGGAAATTGTTCGTCTGCATACAAATTCAGCATGACTCAGGCTTCCTCATTCTTGCAGATTGCTTCTTCGATTTCCTTCAGATGTGCATCAGCATAAGTCCAAACATTCACTAGATCGGCAGCGCTGAGATGGGGATAAAATTGTAGAAGTTCAGAATCGCTTGAACCTTCACGGCGAAAACTTTCAAGCAGCCAAACTGGGATGCGAGTTTTGGCGATACAAGCATCGCCACCGCACACATCGGGAGTTTTCGTAATTCCCGGCCAGCTATTATTTAAACTTTGGGTTAATAGCCGTATTGCTTCAACTTTCTCCGTCGGATTTAAGGCAAGAAGTTGTGTTTCTAATTCTGGGAGCATAGGTAATATCGCCTTGACAATAAGGGAATATATTCGGATTATTTTAGCACAATTTTTATGCTCACTAAAGTAGTCAAGTAGGGTGCGTCAGTTAGGCAGAATTTTGCAAAAAATTCACCATCTCATTCTGACGCACCAACGAATAAATAAATGGTGCATCAGAATGAAATTTTCAATGATAATTGACAATTCCCTTTTCTGACGCAGCCTACCCCTGACTGGGTTTGTTACAAAACTCCTATGCAGGTTTACTCGCCATCAAATGTCAAGGCTTCTCCCCTCACATTTGTATCTAATTTGCCGTTTTCAAAAACAACTTTTCCTCCCACAACAGTCACCACGGGCCATCCCGTCAAATTCCAACCTTCAAAGGAACTCCAGCCGCACTTACTCGCCATTTCTGCTCCGACAACCGGGCGGTATTTTTCTAAATCTACCAATACTAAATCGGCATCAAAACCCGGAGCAATTTTCCCTTTGTTCGGAATTTTATAAGCTTTAGCAACTGCCGCCGACATCCAATGAGAAACTTGCGCTACGGTACATTTTCCCTCGACTGCTTGCGTCAGCATCAAAGGCAAAGAAGTTTCTACTCCGGGCATTCCCGATGGCGTATTCGGATACTCTTGAGCTTTTTCTGCTAAGGTGTGCGGCGCGTGATCTGTGGCGATAAAATCAATTACGCCGTCGAGTAAAGCTTGCCAAAGTATTTGGTTGTCTTTGGGTTCGCGCAAGGGTGGATTCATCTGTGCTAAACTGCCAATTTTCTGATATGCACCGGTATTTAACAGCAAATGCTGTGGTGTTACTTCCGCTGTTACCCAACTCGGTTTTTCTTGACGCAAAAACTCGGCTTCATCGCCAGTTGAAAGGTGCAGGATGTGCAATCGGCGCTGATATTTTTTAGAAAGTTTTACGGCTAGCTTGGTTGCTAATAAGGCTGCTTGGTTGTCTTGAATTTGCGAGTGTACGGCGATATCGGAAATGCCGGCAAATTCCTGACGGCGCTGATTGATTCTAGCTTGATCTTCGGCGTGTACTGCAATTAGCCGATCGCCCTTAGCAAAAATCTGCTCTAAAGTTGCTTCTCCATCCACCAACAACTGCCCGTGCATCGAACCCATAAATACCTTAATCCCCGGAGTCGGATTTGCATCCAACAAATCCGGCAAATTCTCCGGCGTTGCACCAATAAAAAAGCCGTAATTGACCAAACACTTCTCGGCAGCGCGCCTTAGTTTATCATCTAAGGCCGCTTGGGTGGTAGTTAAAGGTCGCGTATTGGGCATTTCCAAAAACGATGTCACGCCGCCTTTAGCGCAGGCACAACTAGCGGTAAACAAGTCTTCCTTGTGTTCCAAACCCGGTTCGCGGAAGTGTACCTGCGGGTCAATTACTCCGGGTAACAGAGTTAAGCCGATCGCATCTATTTCGCGATCGGCCGACTCGGCAATTTCAGGAGCAACCCGAACAATTTTGCCATCGCTAATTAGTACGTCGCCTACCAAAAACTCGCCGTCTGGTAACAGAACGCGAGCGCGGCGGATTAACAAATTTGATGTGGTCGGCATAAGTTATAATTTAGATCGGTAATGTGTGTGGAAACCTCCAACAAGTTTATCCTTAAAACAGTTGGAAAAATAGTAATAAATTTAACTAGGTTTGGAAAAATTTTTAATTTTTCGGGTGCGAATTCGGTGCGTTACTCAACGACATAGTATAAAAACTTACCAGTCGAACACAGATTTGGCGGGTTTCCTCAAAAAAACTCCGAATTAAGTCTATAATTTATATCCAGCCCAGTGACTTAAATACTTATGACTCGTCTAGACAAGTCAGCCGACGACAAACCCCCGCAAAATACCGACGAAAATCCTTGGATTGAAGGAATTAAGACGATCGGCTTAGCAGCATTCTTGGCCTTTGGCATCCGCACCCTAGTTGCAGAAGCTCGTTATATTCCTACCGGCTCGATGCTCCCAACTCTACAAATTAACGATCGATTAATTATAGACAAGGTGAGCTATCGATTCCAAGACCCCCACCGAGGAGATATTATCGTATTTATGCCTCCCGATTCGGCGAGTTTGTGCACGGGACAGCCTCCGCCGATCAAAGATGCCTACATCAAGCGAGTTATCGGGCTTCCGGGGGACACTGTGGAAGTCAAAGACGGAAAAGTTTTTATCAACAAGCAGCCGCTACAGGAAAAGTATATAGAAGAAATTCCGCAGTATCCCTACGGGCCTGTAGTTGTATCTCAAAATTCTTACTTGGTGCTCGGCGACAACCGCAATGCAAGCTGTGATAGCCATTATTGGGGCTTTGTACCGAAGCAAAATATCATCGGTAGGGCGATCGTCCGTTTTTGGCCTCTCAACCGCACAGGCTCGATCGATCCTACGCCGCTTTATCCGGCCAAAAATTAGCTACCATTCAAATCCTCGGCGGTTTCAACCGCCGGGTTTGTGAGTTAATGCGTGATATCAATTTCGGTTGCATCAGTATTGTTCAAGCCGTCAACAGTCAAAAGTAAACAGTTAACCGGAACAGCTTATCATTGCAGCAGATTTAATATGCTGTTTCGCGATCGATCGCTTTCACAACTTTGTTATACATTTCCTCTGCTTCTTGCGGCGAATTGCCGATACTCGTCAATCCCAATTTGCCAAACTCCGACAAACAACCCATTAAATGAAACACGCTCCCCGTCTCAGTACCGCTATCAAAATGCAGTTGATTGTCAGCAATAATATCCATCAAATCGTTCGGTAACAATCCCCGATACCGCTCTTTTTTCAAATTGTCCGAAGCGACATAATATTTAGGACGGCCCTGCTGGCTGTAAAACAATCCCGTAGTGCGATCGTAACGACCGTTTGTTAACAACTTCAAAGCCATAAACGGATGAGTTGTCCCTCCTTTCCGCAAATTAATTTCTATTGCTTGAATATCCCATGTGCCGTCATCTTGTAGCACGGCAACAACATCGACTCCAAATCGCTCTAAAGCACCTTTATCAGCTAAATTTTTCCCCACTTTCCATCCCAATTCTTGCAAGGCCAGCCGATAGGATTCATCAGCCGGAAATTCGCAACC
Organism: Tychonema sp. LEGE 07196; assembly: GCF_963890365.1. NCBI lineage: Bacteria > Bacillati > Cyanobacteriota > Cyanophyceae > Oscillatoriales > Microcoleaceae > Tychonema > Tychonema sp. LEGE 07196. The sequence continues at coordinate 99,252 of NZ_CAWPRX010000055.1, forward strand.
CAAGAAAATTTGATTGTCCGGGCCTCCTAAAATCTGGTCGTGGGTTGAGAGAATCTCTACTTCGCCGCTGGGGACGATTCGACCTTGAACGCTGGGCGATCGCTTTTCTTCTCCCTCAATAAATGCTTCGGCAATTGCCCCTAACTCGGGAATGCGGCTGCTGAAATTTTCCCAGGTTTCGCCTGTGGATTGAAAGCGCAAATTATGGAAGCTATCGCCAATTGCTTTAACTCTTTCTGGCGGCGCTTTGCTTGCGATCGGTTTGAGGTCTAAAATTGCATTTCCTTCCCCCGAAAAACCTTCATTTAATTTAATTACTATCCGCTGCAAATGCGGCTGCCTTTCCCACAAATCGGCCGCAGCTTCCGCTAAATCTTCCGCATTCCAAACCAACTCAGAACCGTCAGGATAAGCCACGCCACATTCTTTAAAAATTTGCCTGCTGCCGCTTTTGGTTCCCCAGTAAAGCAGATCCGGATCGCTGCCCCACAAAGGAATTCCCAATTTAACAGATAACTCGCGTTCCAAGGCCGTCGAGTTGTAACAAACCATATAAGATTTTGTCGGCCGCACTGCTTGACGGATGCGCTCCATCAACCGGGGGCGGTCTAAAATTTTCTGAGTCAGGGATTTAGCAGAAGCATCGTAAGCACAGAACAGCAAAAGGCGATCGCGCGCGTGAGAAAATGGAATACCAGGGAGCAATTGCAGGTAATAATCCACAATCATTGGGTGCAGCGGTTGCGAGGTAATGTAAATTAAGCGCGTGCGGGGATTTCGCAGGCGAATTAATGAAAATAAATGCCGCTCTTCATAGTGGTAAGCACCCTCAACTTTCTGCATTTCTTGCTGGTCTAAGCTGAGAGACGGAATGATAATGATATCACAATCATCGCTGTCAAATTCTTCGCTCGCTCGCCAATGTTCGCGTAATTGTGTCTGAAGATTGCGAAATTGCTGTGCGGATTCCGAAGATGAATTCTTTAACTCTTTCATGGCGTTTAATCCTAATGATTCAAATAATGCTTGCTAATAGTGTATGGTGCATCATCCGAAATGTCTGAGACAACTCAAACAGTTTTTTTTGACGCACTTGATGGATTATTGAGGACACAAATACACAATAGTGACTTATATTATATTCCGTCAATTATCTGTAATAAAAATTATTTGTAGTGAGGAATGCAAGTCCTTTGACGAATGCGGACTAAAGTGCTCGCTACGAACCAATTTTATTATGTCGTTCGATATGACACGATCTTCAGGTGTGTTTGTTCCAATATTTGAGGCAAATCAAACATATTTTTGCTGACGCACCCTAGGGATAACTAAGAAGCTCGCCGCACTCGAAAAAGTCTTGCATATTCCAATATAGGTTCTAGTCGCCGTTGATTTTGCTTGAGTGCCGAGAGCAATTTTTCCGAAGGGCGGAATACGAGAGGAGCCGAATATTTTTTCAGCATTTCCATATCTGGCGACTGGCTCAGCAGCATCAGCCGTACATCTTTGTCAAGCAAGTAACTCAGAGAAAGCAAATCTCCCATGTTAGTAAAATCATTCCCGCGATCGCTAATTACAATTGTATCTTTAATCGACCTATTAGCTATCGCCTCTTTGTTAATATTTTTCGCAACTTCAGCATTAAAATAGCTCAAGTCTTTGCTCCACGAAGTATCAGAAACCGCACTGAGCGTACAGGATGCTATACTTGCTGTAAATATCCCGGCTAAAACGACTTGCCAAAACCGCTGCTGAGTTTTCAGATGACTCGCGAGCAAGTAAGCCACTGCTAGCTGCACTCCCGGAAAGCAAGAAATGAGATAGCGGCTGACGGCGGAACGTTTGCCGCCGAGAATTAGATCGGGTAAAGCTAGTATCAAAAAAGGTACAAAAATTGATGTTAAAATAAACAGCTTAGTTGAATTGCTAGTTTGGCGACATATTTTGTAAAGGGCTGCCGCAATTAATAGCAAAAATGGCAATCTCAGTAGATAAGTCCATATATTGTCAAAGCCGAAGTCGAAGTCAAAAAATAAGGCTGTAAAGCTGAGAGTCCACAATTTTGCTAGATACAGCCAACCAGGAGATAGTCGCGTCCAATCTGTCGTTGCTGAAGCTCGTTGGAGATTGGTAGCCAGCACGTAAATCCACGGTAGATACAAGATTAAAGCGGCTGTTACTGCTAAGAAAAATTGAGAATTAGTAAGGTGACTTCGCAATTTCTTTTTTTTAACAAACAGCCAGGAAGAAATTATAAAAACTCCGTGTCCGATGAGTGTTAAACTGAAGAAAGGGTGAGTGTAGAAGCCGATCGCGATCGCCAGCGAGTAATAGGCCCAATTTTCCCAGCCCCGCAACCGCACTGCTCTCAACAGCAGCCAACTGCTGCCAATAACTGCGGCTGTCAGCAAACTGTACTGCCTTGCTGTCTGGGCAAACAAGATGTCAAAGGGAGATAAAGCTAACAGTGCTGTTGCTACTAACTGCACATTTTTTGAGGCGAAAAGTTCCTGAGCTAAACCGTACATCAAAGGCAGCGACAGCAAACTCAATATGGCTGGCAAACTGCGGGATGCTGCTAGAGAACTGCCAAATTGCTGCATCCACCAACGAGCCATGAGAAAGTACAAAGGCGGATGTTGTGGGTCTTCTAGTGCTAAAGAACGAATTGTATCTGCTGCTGTACTTCCCGGTTTAATCCGCTGATATTTCTGCAATTCTGGTGCGGGAATAATTCGGTTTTGGAATAGTTCGTCGTCGATTTCTTGCCTGGTGAAACCAGCGGCGCGGATTGATGTGTAAACTTCGTCGTGCCAGTAAAGTTTGCGATCGAGCTCGAAGAACCGAAATCCGATTCCTAGTAAAATGCCGATCGCCAATAAGCCGATCGGCCACCGGGAATTTTGAGAATTAACAGATGTGTCTTGAGGTGTTGTAGATGCCATGCTTGTCCTAATTAGACCCCTTGCAAAAGTCAAAAACTCTCTGAAAATTATCTGCGTTAATCTGCGTTAATCTGCCTTTTATCTGCGGTCGATCTATTAATTAAAGATTTATGCAAGAGGTCTATTGTGGCGATCGCCCCAGAGGAACGGTAGATCGACCCAGGGGAGTGACGCACCAAGACCCTCAGAAACCGGGTTTTTTTACCGAGTTAGCCTGCTGCAATCAAGTATTGCGAAAAAACCCGGTTTCTAGGCACCCGCGTGTCAGCCCTGTCAAGAGCGACACCCAGCAAATACCGTTACATACCCCAACCGACAATAATTCTACCCTCTGCCGGATGCCGAATACATTCTACACAAGAGCCTTGTGGAAGCTGGAGCAGTCTCAAGCAAGCCACCATCAAGAATCTTAAACCAAATCCTCCCAGAACCTCCAGACCCCAAAAATAACTGCTAACATACGTGTTGTACAGTTAATCAACAAGCTCCGCAAGGGGTCTACCCGCGTACCGCAAATGGCAAAAAAAGAAGCTTCTACAAAAACTGCTGAAAACTCAGAAAAGCAAAAAGCCTTAACTTCCGTATTGTCCCAAATCGAGCGCAGCTTTGGCAAAGGAGCGATCGTCCGATTGGGAGACTCCACTCGCATGAAGGTAGAAACCATCCCCACCGGAGCCCTGACACTGGACATCGCTTTGGGTGGCGGTTTACCCAAAGGCCGAGTCATTGAAATTTACGGCCCGGAAAGTTCCGGTAAAACTACTTTAGCGCTCCACGCGATCGCCGAAGTCCAAAAATCCGGCGGTATCGCAGCCTTCGTCGATGCCGAGCACGCCCTCGATCCCACCTACGCCTCAGCATTAGGCGTCGATATTGAAAATCTCCTAGTTTCCCAGCCAGATACCGGCGAAATGGCCCTGGAAATCGTCGATCAACTCGTGCGATCCGTCGCCGTCGATATCGTAGTCATTGACTCCGTAGCCGCCCTCGTGCCCCGCGCCGAAATCGAAGGCGACATGGGCGACTCCCACATGGGTTTGCAAGCGCGTTTGATGAGTCAAGCTTTGCGGAAAATCACCGGCAACATCGGCAAATCCGGCTGTACCGTCATCTTCCTCAACCAATTGCGGCAGAAAATCGGCATAACCTACGGCAACCCCGAAACCACAACCGGCGGCAACGCACTCAAATTCTACGCCAGCGTGCGGCTTGACATTCGCCGCATTCAAAGCTTGAAAAAAGGTACAGAAGAATACGGCAACCGCACGAAAGTTAAAGTTGCTAAAAATAAAGTTGCTCCGCCTTTCCGCATTGCCGAATTTGACATTGTATTTGGCAAAGGAATTTCTACTTTAGGCTGTCTGACTGACTTGGCAGACGAAATGGGAGTAATTACTAAAAAAGGTTCTTGGTACAGTTACAACGGCGACAACATTGCTCAAGGACGCGACAACGTGATTCGGCGCATGGAAGAAAATACCGAATTTAAAGATGAGATCCAGCGGCTAGTGCGGGAACGACTTGATACTGGGGCTGTAGTTTCTGCTAATTCTGTGGCTCCTGTCGAGCCGGATATTGATGATGAGGATATCGATGACGATGAGGATGTACAAGATTTAGAAGAAGTCTAAATTTTGTAGTCAGTAGTCAGTAGTCAGTAGTCAGTAGTCATTAGTCAGTAGTCATTAGTCATTAGCAATAGTAGGTTGGGTTTCTGTATTGAAACCCAACCTACTTATTGTATTATTGCTGCGATGGGTTATATATAGCTGTTCTCAACCCTTACTCAGGCAAAGAAACAGGCTGCAAATATTGAGAATTAGCGCGCACGTAACAGCCCTGTCTTGTCAGCAACCAGGGTTCACCGTTGGCAATCGCGATCGCATTTCCTCCCCTGAGTTCAGCAGAAATTGTATCTCGATTCGCGCGGTAAACTCGTTTAATTGCTCCGTTTGGTGTCTGGCGACAGTTGAGTTCTCCATCCCGCGACGTGACTCGCCAAGCTGGCCAAGTTACAGAACCAGAAGTTTCGCTCAACCAAGTATTAGCATTGCTAGCAGTATAGTCGCCGCTGGCATTTGAACGCGGTAAAAGCTCGACCAAATTTACTTTAAATGTCTGGCCAACAGAAGTACAATTTTGTCCTCCTTTCACCTTCCAAGTAACTTCTGCTCCCAACTGGCCGCTCCTTCCAACTTGACGACGGACAATGGCTATATCTCCAGAACAAATAATCTTTCTGCCGGGCCCAGTCGAACTGTCTTTAAAAGTTCCGTTGTAATAGTAAGATCCTGCTGCTCCTTCGGAACGGGTAATTTGAATATTGCCCAAAAAATCGCGATTACCTACTTTTGTAAAATAAAAACCGTTAGGATTGTTTACTTTTTCTGACAAGTTTAAAGTAGTTTTTCTGGTGGTGGGATTAATATAAGTTGTAGCGCTAGCAGCACCGCACCACATTAATGCCAAAACTCCGGCTGAAAACCAAAGATTAACTCGTTTCATGGCAATTCATTTTATGAACTTCTACTTTATTTATAGCTAGCAGGCGCATACTTCACCAGTCCCTCGATCGAGTGTCACTCATTTGAGCGACAGCGCACTCGTATTACCGCATCGCGGGTTGAGGCTAAACTTCACCCTACTTCACCTCTCTGCAACTCTCATCACTTCCAAGCACCCGCATCCATCGGTTTGTACCCTTCAACTTCTGACTCATTGCAGGTGCAAATACTTAGCACCAGAATAAAGACATATAGCTTTTCTGTGCTCTGGTATGAGGTACCATCCGGGATCGGCCGCCGTGGCCAAACCGGGCATAGGGCATACTTCACCACGCTTGAGAACCGCTACTTACGTATATAGCGGTAACTAACACTAGCCAGATTTTGACAACTGGCAAATTTCAAATCTCAGGCTAGTTGTAAAGAAATATAAAAGGTACGGAAAGTTAATTGCTGTGACTGAATGTACGATTTCTCAACTGAAATGTCAAAAAAATCGTATTGTTTCATCGCAAAAATGAACTGGATTGAGACGAATTTATTTTGCCATAAACTTAAATCCTTGTAGGAGGAAGCATCAATCATGGCTGACGGTCAATTAGACGTTATATTAAAGATGGCTCAAACAATTAATCCTCAAATTGAGAGCGATCGACATTTTGAAATAGATTTGGACAAGTTGCGGCAACTGCCGGCAGGAACGTTAGGCCACTCAGTGGCGCGATTTCTTGACGAACAAGGGTTTGAGCCGATCGCCTCTGGAGACTGGATTCAGCGAAACCACGACGTTTGGCACGTTTTGACTAATCTTTCGCCTTCAACAGAAGATGAATTTGTACTGCAAGCGTTTACTCGCGCTCAAGTATTTCGCCCTTCCTGTGCAATTTTAGTGTTAATTGGACTGATCAGCGGCAAATGCGCGATCGGACAAATTATCAAAGGTTTAAAACATGGAAAATTAGCCGCGAAGCTAATTGATTGGAACCCTGAATCGGATTGGGAAACTCCCTTATCTGAAGTCAGAGAAAAACTGGGCATTCTACCATTAATTGATTAGATTTTTAACTCGTTACTGCACGGCAAAACTATGCAAAGCACAATTAACAAACCGGAAATTAGCCTGAGTCCGCGAGAAAGGGCGATCGCCCAATTAGTAGCCCAAGGCCTGCCAAACAAATGTATCGCCAAAAATTTAAATATCAGTCACTGGACGGTTGCTACTTACGTGAAGCGGATTTTTATGAAACTCGGTGTTTGTTCCAGAGCAGCAATGATTGCACTGTTGATTCAAGAAAATTTGCTTTGGGACTCTTAAATATTAGGGTGCGTCAGCTAAGCTGTTGTGTATCCCAATTGTTTATGGTGATTGAGAGGGAGAGGGGGAGAGGGGGAGAGGGGGAGAAGATTTTTGAGTCGAAATATACAATTTAAATGCACAACAGCTTAGGATCGAAAACTTAATAACTTAAACACCTCCTACAGTCCTCTCTCCTCTAAGTTGCCTTCCTCAAAGGAGGCTCTTCCTCGCCTATGTGCATTACCAGGCTCTTCCTGGTAACGAGCAATATCAAATCCTCTCTTCATCGGAATAGTAAATTCAGGCGTTGACTGTTAACTGTTGACTGTTAACAGTTAACAGTTAACATCATGTATGAGTGCAACCGGAATTGATATGACGAACCCTACACGCACTTTAATCCTCATAAAAATTAGAGGACTCGCATTCCGAGCGATCGCTCTAAAACCACCTAGGCTAAAGCCAAAGGACGAGAAGAATTTCTTAAAAAATTCAGCAATTCTCGATTCACCGTTTGCGGCGCTTCCTGCTGAACCCAGTGACCGCAATTAGGGATTAATTTCAACTTAAACGGAGCTGTAATTAACCGATCTAAACCTTCTACCAGTGTGTGGCTCAAAAACGCATCTTCTTCTCCCCAAAGCACCAAAGTAGGCACTGTCACCGGTTCTAATTTCTGCCCCCAATGCCAAAGTCGCTGCGGGTGAAACATTTGCTGGTAATAATTCATCGCCGCAGCTAACACTCCCGGCTTTTCTAAAGCAGTCTGATAAATCTTAGTTTCCTCAGCGCTAAAAGCTCCTTTGCGAATAGCTTGACCCTGAAAAATATTTTGCACAAAATCTTTCAAATTTTGCCGGATCAACCATTCGGGGATGCCGGGAACTTGGAAAGCTAAAATGTGCCAACTGCGCCGGAGTTGGTCTAAATTGCTTGCCATTTCTTGCACTAATCGCTGCGGGTGCGGAGCGTTTAAAATTGCTAAGCGGTTGAGTTTTTCGGGGAATTTTTGAGCTAGATGCCACGCGATCGCACCGCCGCAGTCGTGACCGACAATGTGAGCTTTTTTATAGCCGAGGCGATCGATCAAACCGCGAATATCAGCACTCAGCGTATCCAAATCATAACCGCTGGCCGGCTTGTCGGAATCGTTGTAGCCCCGCAAATCCGGCACCACAACCTTGAAATGACGAGCTAAGGCAGGAATTTGATGTCGCCAAGAGTACCAAAACTCTGGAAACCCGTGCAGGAGCACAACGAGCTCGCCTTCTCCTTGGGAAACGCAGTGCAAGCGGATGTTGTTGGTTTCGACAAAGATGTGTTGCTGTTCGGAATCTAAAGACTGCATAAATTAAAAGTTAGACTTATGTTTCGGGAAGTACGGAACCCGCCGACTGCTAGCAGGTGAGTACAAATAAACATTAGATGTGTCGGGCGGGTTTTGCCTCGATTTTCTCGCTTGTATCTCGTGATTCTTAACTCGCGCCCGCCCTACAAGGTACTATTGTTTTTTTGCCATTACTTACTTAGTCGGCTGAAACGACCGAATGGTTTTAATGTTTCTGCTTTTATTCTAGCTGCTTTTCGATCCCCGCTGCTGGAATCTAATTAAACTTAAAACTTGTAGCGTTTTGGAGTGTCTGGTTTTTTAGGTGTAACTACTTATTTCAAATTGAGCGATTGAAATTTGTAGTTTTAACAGCGGCGGAGGCGATTCAATAATAGCACAATTTCGTCAGTTGCCGATCGCAATTTTGAAGATGGCAAGTCAGATTGATTGACGATGATGCTAAACACCAGCGGCTCGTAACTTGGAACTTCGATATATCCCGACAGCGCCGAAACTCCGCTCAAAGTTCCAGTTTTTGCTTGCAAATTGACGCGGCTTGAGGTATAATTAAATCTATTTTTTAAAGTGCCGTTCTCGCCTGCGATCGGCAACGAGGCGCGGTAGACAGACGCAGCAGGTGAATTAGCCATCAATCTCAAAGTTTGCACCAAGGCTTCGGGACTAATCAAATTGTGTCGGGAAAGTCCCGAACCGTCGGCTAATATGTAGCTGTTGGGATTTACACCTAATTGAGTTAAAGCTGTTTTTAACTCCTTCAAACCAGTTTCATTAGTATCTTCTTGTGGCAGAGACATCTTGACTGTGAATTTTCCCAACAATCTCAATAAAACCTCTGCATAAAGATTGTTACTTTCGCGATTAGTTTCCTTCACCAATTCGGCCAGCGGCGGCGATTCAACTGCTGCTAATTCTTGGTTCAAATTGCGAGCAACAGAGGTAACTAAAACTTGTTGAACCGGAATTCCCTCCGCCGTCAAGACTTGTTGAAAATTTTGTAAAAAATTATTAGCGGGATTGACAACTGCAACATAACTTGATTCAGATTCTGCACCAACTTTCAACTGTCCGCTAACTCGAATTGCGGGGCGATCGAACTCCCTGCCAACTTCAAGAAACTCAGATTCGTTGGGGCCCACTGTGACTGAATTGTTCTGAATTTGCCACTGATTGGCTAACTTTGGTTCGGCAAAAGTAACTTTTAGAGGTTGTCCGAGATTCTGCGGTGACAAAACAAGCTCGATCGCGTTTTGATTGAAAATTAAACTGTTAACCGGCGCGCCATAGCCAGCTTGCGCGTCTTCCCATTCCCAATTGCGATTGACTGCACTGCCTTGAAAATAACTGTCATCGCCAATCAACTCGTTTACTTGACTAATTCCCCGCTGCTTCAACTGCTGCGCCAAGGATTTCAACTGAGGCTCAGCAATGCTCGGATCGCCCCTACCGGCAACGTACAAACTCCCATTTTCTCCGCTGTAAACCGATGTCTTAATCCGAAAATCGGCACCGAGTTTCTGCAAAGCAGCGGCTGTAGTTAGCAGCTTGACATTTGATGCTGGAATGAAATATTTGGTTGCGTCGCGGCTGTAGAGAGTAGCGGTAGAAGATAGAGGTTGAATCAAAATCCCCCAGCGCGATCGGCTAAATTCAGGACGATTGGCGATCGCATCTACTTGCGCCCCCAATTCCCCAGGACAAATATCTCCCGCAACTGCCGGCGTTTGAGCGACTACCGCCGACGTGCGCCCCAACACTAGCACCAACAAAATAACAGCAATTCCTTTGATTTTCACAGCGCAATTTCCATAACAATAACTATTCAAATTAGCCCTTGTAGGGACACGGCAATGCCGTGTCCCTACGGGGATCGCTCGGTGTACTTCATAAACTTGCAATCTGCTGTAATAACTATTAAAATTAGATGCGCGAGAGCTGGGAATTGGCACTTCCATCAATTCAATTTTAATAATAATAACGCATATGAATTCTCGGATTGAACAGCGCTTCTACAGGTTTTCCGCCTTTGAGATGCTCTTCCACGATCGACTGTACATCACTCGGTTTAACTCGACAATACCAAATTTCGTCTGGCGTGACTCGCACAGTTGGGCCTGTGTTGCACTGTCCCTGACAGCTACAGGCTTTAACTGTCACTCCTGCAACTGGTTGGGCTTCAAAGGCAGCGAGCACTTCTGCTGAACCATTTTTGAGGCAAGATTGATACTGACAAATTAATACACAGCGCTCTTCTGGTTGGGATTCTGGTGCTGGGGCTGGAGATTCTGGCATCGGTAAGGATTTATCGGCTCTTTAATATATCTTAACAATCTTGTGGGGTCGATCGCCCGCGTGCTTCTAGACAAACTGCAGAATTCGTGAGGGCGATCGAAAAAAAGCTTTCAAATTATGGCATTCAAACTTTTTGGGTGCTGCTAGTTGGTAACAAATCTCTTCGGCTTCGCTGCCTTTCTTGGGCCTGTGTCACGGTTTCCCTATATGATCGGATTTAGAGCAAAAAGTCAATCAACCGCCAATCATGCCCAAAACAGTAGCCGATGTGATGAGCCGCGAGCCGATTTTAGCGCGTCCCGAAATGCCTTTGAACGAAGCGATTAAAATCTTAGCCGATCGACGTATTAGCGGTCTTCCCGTCGTAGATGAGAATGACTTGTTGGTAGGAGTCATCTCCGAAACCGACTTGATGTGGCGGGAAACCGGCGTAACTCCGCCCGCTTACATCATGGTACTCGACAGCGTGATTTATCTAGAAAATCCCTCGCGTTACGAGCGAGAACTGCACAAGGCTTTAGGACAAACAGTAGGAGAAGCGATGAGTAAAGATCCAGTTACCATCAAGCCCGACGAATCTGTCGCAGAAGCTGCAAAACTAATGCACGATCGCAGTATTCACCGATTGCCGGTAGTTGATACAGAAGGCAAAGTAATCGGCATCCTCACTAGGGGAGATATTATCCGGTCGATGGCTGCCGAATCTTAATTAATTGTTTTCGTTGAAGGATTGTATCAAAAAATAAGTCGATCTTTCCTTCAATCTCCTTCGCTTTTGGCAATTACCTTTTTCTCAATTACCTTCTTCCCAATTACCTTTTTCCCAATTTAAAAATTCCATGAGCATTACCCCTGAATCTGTAGAACAATTGTTGAATTCCGAGGATTTTGGCGAAAGGCTGCGAGGTGTCAACCAACTGCGAGAATTAGAACCTGCGATCGCCTATAAGTTGATTCAAATTGCGATCGGTGACAAAAACGTCCGCGTTAGATACGCTGGTGTGAGCCAAATGTCAACCCTCGGCACGCAGAATCTGCCGAACGCTTTAGAGGTACTGCTTCACAGCTTGCACAACGACCCCGAACCCGACGTGCAAGCTGCAGCAGCCGATGCTTTGGGCGCTTTGAAATTAACCTCTGCTTTAGAAGATTTGGAGCAAGTTTATAGCAGTACGTCTGAATGGCTGGTGCAACTGAGTATCGTCGCAGCTTTGGGAGAAATGGGAGATCCCAAAGCATTTCCCATGTTAGAAAATGCCATAGCTTCTGAAAACGAATTGATCCAAACTATAGCCATCAGTGCATTAGGAGAATTGGGAGATAAACGCGCGGTGCCGCTGCTGCTTCCTTGCGCTTCTAATGAAGATTGGCAAATTCGTTACAGAGTCGCTCAAGCTTTGGGGCGGTTGGGCGGCACCGAAGCTGCAGCAGCTTTGGAAATTCTCGCCAAAGATGAGGTTGAGCAAGTTGCTCAGGAGGCTAAAATCGGACAAGAAAATAGTTTGAAATTGTGAGTTTTGAGTTGGGGATTTTGAATTAATACCAATTTTCTAAAGTAGCGCTAGATATTAC
>NZ_CAWPRX010000056.1:0-2169 GCF_963890365.1 Tychonema sp. LEGE 07196
GGGTAGATATGTAGCGCTATTTTATCAATTTGGTATAACTTGATTTTTCAGTTGGCTTGGCGCTGACTTCCTCTGTACAGCAGCGCTTTCAACGGCAGATTCCGATCTGAAAAACCCGGTTTTTCAAAAAACCGGGTTTATGAATACCCTAAAAATCGGCAGGATTGGGAATAGAAAATATTTTTTATGCAGCACGCTGAGTTAACAATCCCCAGACAAAAAGTACCACGATAGCACCGATGACTGCAAAAGCTATGCTGGGTAGAGTCAATGCTCCGAATGAAGCTCCCGCGCTTGTCCCGAAAAAGACTTGACCTAGATAACCTCCCACTAGGGCACCCACAATTCCTAAACCTGTTGTTGCGAGAAAACCGCCGCCTTGAGTTCCCGGATAAATGGCTTTAGCGATCGCACCGGCAATCAATCCTAAAACGACCCAAGCAATAATTCCAAACATTTCTTTTTCTCCTGAATACTTAACTTTCTTTCGTTCTTTGTCTTATGTACCAAGAATAACAACTGACGACTCACCATTACCTCTACCGTAAGGAGGAACCGAAAGTGGTAGAATTTGTCGTGAATCGCCGGAATTTAAAGATTGGTAATGTGTCAAAAGAGTTAACCGAGTTATTTTCGCTAACAAAGATACTTAGACTTCAAGCCAAAGGGAAATAGTCTAATTTGATATTGGGGCATTGAAGATTTGAGCTGGGAAATGGAAATGACGGATGACTGATGGCGCGGGCAGTACGGGCTTGCAGTAGTATTATTTTTTAAGTTGGTATAGGAGCACATTTTCTGGGACTTTTTGTGTTTTACTGGTAAAAAAAATTACAATGATTCTGTGAAATTAGGAAAGTTGGCGCGCAATGGATCTGACACTGTGTACGATCGTGAAAAATGAAGAGACAACGCTGTCGCGGACTTTGGACAGCGTTAAGGGTATTGTTGACGAAATAGTCGTAGTTGATACTGGTTCGGGCGATCGCACCCGTGAAATTGCCCGCGAATCTGGGGCGAGGGTTTATGACTTTGAATGGTGCGACGACTTCGCAGCAGCCCGCAATGAGTCTCTCAAGCACGCCCGAGGCGACTGGATTTTGGTTTTGGATGCCGATGAGGTTTTGGTACCGGAGATTGTACCTCTTCTCAAGCAGGCCATTAAGAGCGATCGACTGCTGCTAATCAATCTCATCCGCCAAGAAATCGGTGCATCTCAATCTCCCTATTCCCTAGTGTCGCGCTTGTTTCGCAATCGCCCCGACATCCGCTTCTCTCGCCCCTACCACGCCATGATAGACGACAGCGCGGCTGAGATTTTGCAGAGGGAACCCACCTGGAAAATAGCTTCTCTCCCCAATGTGGCGATTTACCACTCTGGTTATCACAAAAATGCGATCGCCGCCAAAAATAAATTCCAAAAAGCTCAAGCAGCAATGGAACGCTATATAGCTTACTATCCAAACGACGCCTATGCTTGTAGCAAATTAGGCGCGCTTTATGTAGAAAGCGGGCAAATTGGGCGGGGAATTAATTTATTAATCAGAGGACTGACGAATGTCGCAATTGATGATTCTATTATTTATGAACTCAACTATCATTTAGGAATTGCCTACTGCCTGCAGCAGCAGTTTGTTAAAGCCAAAGAACACTATCAAGCGGCAATTAATACGAATGTGTTCCCGGCGCTGAAGTTGGGCGCTTACAACAATTTGGGCAATTTGCTCAAAGATGAAGGAGATTTGCCAGCCGCAGAAAAAGCTTACAAAGCAGCCTTAAAAATAGACCCCAATTTTGCAACAGGTCACTACAATTTGGGACTGACGCTGAAAGCAGGCGGAAATTTAGCAGATGCGATCGCCTATTACCGACAAGCCATTAAAATCGCTCCCGAATACGCCGAAGCTCATCAAAACTTGGCAGTAGCGCTGCTAAAAATTGGCAAAATGCCAGAGAGTTTAGCAGAATTCAAAAGAGCGATCGCCCTTCACGAACAGTCCCGCCCCTTTGAAGCAGAACGCCTCCGCCGGGGCCTGCAAGAAATGGGCTTGATTTAAGCTGGCATATCCACTTTATTAACCAATGATGTTCCCCATCGGGGACAGGACTAATGACTAGCCTTCGATTTCGCGATCGGGCCAGATGCCCCACGCCCCATGCCCCATGCCC
>NZ_CAWPRX010000057.1:0-16420 GCF_963890365.1 Tychonema sp. LEGE 07196
TCCCAATTCCCAATTCCCCATGCCCAATTCCCAACAGTCAACAGTCAACAGTCAACAGTCAACAGTCAACAGTCAACAACCAATGCCAAATACACAAATCGCAACCCAACAACCAGCTCGCAAAGAAAGACTAATTCCCAAAATCAAAAATATCTTAGAAGAAACTTCTGGTGAAGATTTAGGCAGCGTCAGCGACGATCTAACCTTTTTAGAAATGGGTTTAGATTCTCTGTCTTTGACTCAAGTAGCGCTGAACTTGCAAAAAGAATTTAACGTTAAAATTACCTTCCGCCAGCTACTAGAAACTTTCCCCAGTCTCGAAACTTTATCGGAATTTATCGACGGATCTTTGCCGCCGGAAGTTTTGCCCGCAATTGTCGCGGTAGCACCTCCGGCACCTCCGGCACCTCCGGCATCTCCGGGCACGGTAGCACCGCCCCTAGCAGCGCCACCGGCACCAATTGCCGCCAGCGCACCGGTAAATCTGCCCGCCCCGCAACCTAACCTATTGCAACCCTTACAGTCGAGCAACCTCGAATACTTGATCGGCCAGCAGTTGCAGATTATGTCGCGACACCTAGAATTGTTAGGTGGCGGTGTTCCCGCGCAGCCGGCACCGACAGCCCCACCTCAAATGGTGCAGCCCCCCGCACCGGTGCAACCGATCCCGCAATCCCACAATAACGGCAGCACGATCGCCCCAACCGCCCCACCTGCACCATCCGCCGAACCCACCGCCGAACCCAAAAAAGTATTCGGCGCGGCCGCCCGGATTGACACATCCGATCGCGGTGCCTTAACTCCATCGCAAAAAGCATATTTAGAAACATTTGTCAAGCGGTACACGGCGCGAACCCAAAAATCGAAACAGTACGCTCAGACTCACCGCCACCACCTCGCCGATCCGCGCGTAGTTTCCGGCTTTAACCGGACGATGAAAGAGTTGGTTTATCCAATTGTCACAGTGCGATCGTCCGGTTCCAAACTTTGGGATAAAGACGATAACGAATATGTCGATTTAACCAACGGTTTCGGGTCGAACTTTTTCGGATATTCAGCGCCATTTATCACAGAAGCGATCGCCGCCCAAATGCAATTAGGCTTTGAAATCGGGCCGCAAACACCGCTAGCCGGGGAAGTCGCCGAACTCGTGTGCGAAATGACCAAGCACGATCGCGCCGCCTTCTGCAACACCGGTTCCGAGGCAGTTTTGGGTGCAATGCGGCTCGCGCGCACCGTCACCGGCAACAATACGATCGTCACGTTTACCGGAGACTATCACGGAAATTTCGACGAAGTAATCGTGCGCGGAACTAAGAAATTGCGATCGCTCCCAGCAGCACCGGGAATTCCCCAATCCGCCGTTGACAATACCCTGATCCTCGACTACGGCGAACCCGAATCCCTGGAAATCCTCAAAGCGCGGGCGGGCGAATTTGCAGCCATCATGGTAGAACCCGTACAAAGCCGCCGCCCCGACTTGCAACCGCGAGAATTCCTCCACGAAGTGCGACGAATTACCGAACAAGCCGGTTGCGCCTTCATTATGGACGAAGTGATTACCGGGTTCCGAGTCGCACCGGGCGGCGCTCAAGAATACTTCGGCGTACAAGCAGATATCGGTACCTACGGCAAAGTCGTCGGCGGGGGGATGCCGATCGGGGTAATTGCGGGCAAATCAGCTTGGATGGACGCATTAGATGGCGGATTTTGGCAATTCGGAGACGACTCTTTCCCCGAAGTAGGGGTTACTTATTTTGCCGGAACTTTTGTGCGCCACCCGCTGACATTAGCCGCCGCCAAAGCATCCCTCGAATATTTGAAACGGGGCGGGCCTTCCTTGCAGCGCGATCTCAATGCCAAAACTGACCAATTAGTTGCAGAATTGAACGCCATGTTCGATCGCGAACAAGCACCTTTCACGGTTAAAAACTTTGGTTCCCTGTTCAAAATCACCTACCCGCAAGAGTTTATTCACGGAGAACTGCTCTTCTACTCGCTGCGGGAAAAAGGAATTCACATTTGGGATCACCGCCCGTGTTTCCTGACGCTAGCCCATTCCGACGCAGATATTGCTTTTATCAAGGAGGCATTTAAAAACAGTATTGCCGAATTGCAGTCAGCCGGATTTTTTCCCGGTGGATCGGGGGAAACTGTGAGGGCGATCGAATTCCACAATCACAGTAATATTAATGGAGGAAAGTCCTCAACCGCTTTCGCCAACAATGCTCCCGTACCCGGTGCGAAATTAGGGCGAGATCCTAACGGCAATCCCGCTTGGTACGTAGCAGATCCAGAGCGCCCCGGCAAACATTTACAAGTAGGAGATAATTTATCGAATTGATTGTTAAAGTTGGCAATTAAATCCCCTAGGGGGTTGGTGTACCAACAATTGAACAATCCCCAAAAAAGGTTCGTAGTGCGGACGACTGTCCGTTCTTATACTGCGGATTCAAGTCCGCAGTACGAACCAATATTATTGCGGTAGATCGATCGCAATTCCAAAAAAATTACAAATAGAAAATAGTTTTCGTTCGTAGTGTGGACTTCAATCCACTCCCAGAGTTGGACTAAATTCCGCACTACAAACCGTTTGATATCTGAATAAACAACACAGGAAAAACCCAAATGCTCCAAACAGCAAAAACTCTTCAAATAGACCGCCGCACAGGCCTGACTCACCAGGAATTTGTCAGCGAGTACCGCAATCCGGGGAAACCAGTTATTTTCACAGATTTATCAAAAAATTGGCCCGCCCTAACAAAATTTACGCCTGAGTATTTCCAAGAAAATTTTGGCGATCGCGAAATTGAAATAGGTGGCCAGATTTACACCCTCGCAAAATTGTTCGACTTGCTAAAAAAATCCACCAAAGAAAATCCGGCTCCCTATCCTTTTAAACTCAATGTCCGCAAAGATTTTGCCGATTTAGAGCCTGATATTTCTCCCAGACCGAGTATTGCCCAACCCGATCGCACTCACAGCCCATTAATCCCGAATATGCTGCTGAATGATTTGTACGACTTAGAAATATTCTTCGGCGGGCCGGGGGGATCGTTTCCTTATTTGCACTACGATTTTCTCGGACTCTATGCGTATATAAATCAAGTTTACGGGGAAAAAGAATTTACAATTTTTCCGCCGGAACAGCAAAAATATCTTTACCCAAAACCCGGTGCTCCTTGGCTATCTGAGATTGAAAACCATCACAATCCCGACTTAAAAAAATATCCGCTTTTGGCTGAAGCTACGCCAACAACAATTACAATCTCAGCCGGTGAAACGCTGTTTATCCCCTGCGGCTGGTATCACACAGCCCGATCGCTGACTTTAACAATTTCCGTTGCATTCGACCAACTTTGCGAATCAAATTGGGACTTTTTTACGAACGAATGTTGCATTCCCAGAGGTCAAAATTCGCTCAAAGCCAAGACGATCAAAGCCTATCTAAAAAGTGCAGGTGCTGTGCTTAGTGCTCGCGAAAAATTGACGGGAATCAGGTAAGCTCAGGGAGATTGAATTTATTGGTGCATTCTGCCCCCACTAATAAATTTAATTACTGAACTTGAGCCAAAATTATACTGCGACTATCAGAATAATTTAGATAGTAAAATTGACAAAAAGCAGATCTAATTATATCTAAATCTATCTAAAATCCATGAACAAACAACTATTTGAATCACACAAAAACTTCACACCTGTGGAATTCGATCCGTTTGTAGGTGGAGAGTTAGCTGGGTGTATATCAGCGACCGAAGCGCAAAAGGAAATCTGGATTTCTGCACAAATGGAGGATGATGCTAATTGTGCTTACAACGAGTCAATGTCGCTGCGATTGGTGGGAAATCTAGATCTAGAAGCATTGCGTTATTCGATTCAAGAACTTGTAGCTCGGCATGAAGCATTGCGTCTGACATTTAGTCCCAATGGCACGATACTTTGTATAGCAGCTTCTTGTGAAATTGATATTCCTTTGATCGATTTGTCAATGATGAGTGATAGCCCAACTCAATTCGCTCAGTTGCAACAGCAAGAAGTTGGGCAATCTTTCGACCTCGTGCGCGGCCCACTATTTCGCGCTAAAATTGTCAAGCTGCAAGGGCAAGAATACATAGTGATGCTCACCGCCCATCACATTATTTGCGATGGCTGGTCTTGGGGCGTTCTTTTGCCAGATTTAGGAGTTCTTTATTCAGCTCGCAAACAAGGTGTTGTTGCCAATCTTTCAGAATCAATACGTTTCAGCGAATACGCATTTTTACAGGAACAAGAGGCCGATAGTTCAGAAATGAAGGCCGATGAAGCATATTGGCTCAAACAATTTAGCTCGTCCCCTCCTATCCTAGATTTGCCCACGGATCGTCCGCGCCCCCCCATACGGACTTACAAAGCAGCGCGAGAAGATTGGCCTCTGGATGCGGCTTTAGTCAAAAATCTCAAACGTCTAGGGGCTAAATCTGGGTGCAGTTTCTTAACTACCATGCTGGCCGCATTTGAAATATTGTTGTCCGACTTGTGCGGACAAGACGATTTAGTCGTCGGGATGCCTGCTGCAGGACAATCAGTGTCGGGATGTACCCAGCTTGTGGGACATTGTGTGAGCTTGTTGCCGTTACGTACTCACATTGAGAGAGAAAAATCGTTTATTGATTATCTGCGAAATCGGCGATCGTTGGTGTTGGATGCTTACGAACATCAAAAAATCTCCTTCGGTAGTCTGCTCAAAACATTGACACTGCCGCGAGACTCCAGTCGTATTCCGCTAGTTTCTGTAGTTTTTAATCTCGATATGGGATTAAAAAGTGAACAGCTAACATTTGACGGTCTGCAAGTCGAATATTTCTCGAACCCCAGAAGTAGCGAAAATTTCGAGTTATTTATCAATGCCTTGGAATCCGGCGGTAAACTCGTCTTAGAGTGTCAGTACAACACAACCCTGTTTGATGCCGAAACCGTGCGCCGTCACCTAGCAGAATTTGAGCAATTATTACTCAGTATTGTTGCCGATCCTACGCAACCTTTATGGCAATTAGCTTTGTTGCCAGCAGCAGAACAGCAATTACTAGCTACCTGGAACAATACACAAAAACCATATCCCGAAAACCAATGCCTTCACCAGTTATTTGAAGCGCAAGTGGAACGCACCCCAGAAGCAGTGGCACTGGTATTTGGTACCGGGCGGCTGACTTATCGGGAGTTAAATACCAAGGCCAATCAACTAGCACACTATTTACAAAAATTGGGAGTTGGGCCAGATGTTTTAGTGGGTATCTGTCTGGAACGTTCTCTGGATCTGATTGTCGCACTATTCGGAATTCTCAAAGCCGGTGGTGCTTATGTACCTTTAGACCCAGCATATCCTCAAGAACGCATTGAGTTTATGCTCTCGGATGCCCAAGTGGCAGTGCTGCTGACTCAGGAGAAATTGTTGGCAGAACTTCCTAAATCGGATGCTCATCCAGTCTGTCTGGACAAAGATGGGAATGCGATCGCAGATCAGAAATCAGAAAACCCGATCGATCGCTGTTCGCCCGCCAATTTAGTCTACATTCTTTATACCAGTGGCTCAACAGGCAGACCCAAAGGAGTAGCGATCGAACACCACAGTCCAGTTGCTCTCGTGGATTGGGCGCAAACAGTCTTTACACCAGAACAATTGACCGGCGTTTTAGCTTCTACCTCGATCTGCTTTGACCTCTCAGTCTTCGAGATATTTCTGCCACTGAGTTGTGGTGGCAAAGTCATCCTCGCTGAAAATGCTTTGCACCTACCCACTTTACCTGCGGCTGGGGAAGTTACGCTGATTAATACAGTACCGACGGCGATCGCAGAATTGCTGAAAATGGGTATCCCAAAACAAGTTAACACTGTCAATCTCGCCGGCGAACCCCTCAGCAATCAACTAGCCCAGCAGCTTTACCAGAAAAACATCCAGTACGTCTTTAATCTCTACGGGCCTTCGGAAGACACCACCTACTCGACTTATGCCTTAGTCGAAATCGGCACCAATAAATCTCCTGCCATCGGCAAACCTATTGCTAATACCCAAATTTACATCCTCGATAGTCATTTGCAACAGGTTCCTATTGGTAGCAGTGGCGAAATCTACATCAGTGGTGCTGGGTTAGCCAGATGTTATCTCAATCGCCCTGATTTGACTGCCGAAAAATTTATTCCTAATCCGATTGGTGAAAAATTTCACACTACCAATCGAGTTTACAAAACAGGCGATTTAGGTCGCTATTTGCCTGACGGGAATATTGAGTACATTGGACGTATTGACAATCAAGTAAAAATTCGTGGCTTCCGCATAGAATTGGGTGAAATTGAGGCAGTGCTGGCAGATCGGCAGCTAGTCAAAACTGTGGCAGTGATTGCTAGAGAAGACCGCCCAGGCGATCGCCGACTTGTTGCTTATTTGGTGCTGAATCAAACTAATGTTAATACTG
This sequence comes from Tychonema sp. LEGE 07196, assembly GCF_963890365.1. Taxonomy (NCBI): domain Bacteria; kingdom Bacillati; phylum Cyanobacteriota; class Cyanophyceae; order Oscillatoriales; family Microcoleaceae; genus Tychonema; species Tychonema sp. LEGE 07196. The sequence continues at coordinate 6,450 of NZ_CAWPRX010000057.1, forward strand.
AGCAAAAACAAGCTCTTGTGCAGTCGTGGCGCAATGGGCTTCAGCATAAATTGCCAGAATATATGATACCTGCGGCTTTTGTGATTCTGGAGTCGATGCCCCTGACGCCGAATGGCAAAGTAGACCGCCGCGCTTTGGCAAGTCAAAAGTGGCAATCTGCCAGCGTTGCACCCGATCAAACAATTGCTGTTGCCCCCCGGGACAAATTAGAACTCCAAGTGAAGCAAATTTGGGAACAAGTTTTAGGCATCAATTCAGTTGGCATCAGGGACAATTTCTTCGAGATAGGAGGCCATTCGCTGTTAGCGGCGCGTTTGTTAGCTGAAATCGAAAAAATATTCGGCAAAAAACTGCCGCTTTCTACTATTTTCCAATCGCCAACCGTTGAGCAATTGGCTGATATTCTCCGCGAACCGGAATGGTCTTCACCCTCTCCATCAATGGTAGTGATTCAACCGGGAACAGGGAGTTACAAACCTCCTCTGTTCTGCATTCACGTACTCGGTAGGGGATTGGAATTTTACCGTCCTTTACTGAATCATTTGGAGCAATCGCAGGCTATTTTGGGACTGTCTACCCAGATTATGGATGAAAAGCTGGCTCCCCCAAATCGAGTTGAGGAATTGGCAGCTTATTACATCAAAGAAATGCAAGTTTTCCAGCCGCACGGACCTTATTTTCTGTTAGGAGTATCTTTTGGCGGGACAGTAGCTTTTGAGATAGCTAGGCAACTTGATGCCAAAGGTGAAAAGGTAGCTTTGCTGGGATTGTTGGATACCTACGGGCCGGATGCTTTTAAAAATTTGTCTCAAGTAAAGCGCGGTCAACGGGCGATGAAAGTTTTACACCTGACTCCCGGTGTATTTGTGCGGAAAACTCAGAGCAATCTGGCGGGAAAAGTCGAAAGTATTACTAATCAAATATGGAGGATTTCTTCTAAGTTTTACCGAGCGATCGGGCGTCCCTTGCCGATCGAACTGGAAAACTTCACTCATCGAGAACTCAATGAAGAGGCATTGAGACACTATGTAGCAGGAGTTTACTCGGGTGGAGCGACTATCTTCAAGGCGGTTGATAGTGCCATCTTGTTTGATGCCGATCCCGAATTGGGTTGGGGCGAGGTAGTTACAGGAGGAATAGAGATTCACGAGATCCCTAGCGACCATTTGGGGATGTTACAAGAGCCGCACGTTCGGATATTGGCGGAAAAATTGCAGGCTGCGGTCGATCGCGCTCGGCAAATGAATTGTCAATAATGTTAAGTCTTTTGGTTATTGGTTAACAGTTAACAGTTAACAGTTAACAGTTAACAGTTAACAGTCACCAGTTAGCAGTTAGCAGTCAACAGTCAACAGTCAACAGTCAACTGTTCACCCTTCCAAAGCCACCAAAAGACACAGCAACAAAGCCTCCGTCCACTCAACTACAGCACCGTAAGTATCGCCGGTGTGGCCGCCCAAACGGTGGTTGAACCAGGCTCCGGCAAAAATTCCGATCGCGCTTCCGCCCAAAGCCATCCCCACCGCCAACAGCCACCGATCGCCATCCAAGACAACTTGCAGCACGCTCAAACTCAGCAACAACAGCACTCCCGGAATAAAATCAAAAGGTGAATAAATCGATTCTTTATGAAAAGCTCCCTTACCCTCGGCCCGGAGATAGGGATAGCGGGCGATCGCCACCAGTTGGCCCCACCTCCCCCAACCCGCCACACCCATCAAAGCCAGCCACCGATAGTGATTCAAATCCGAAAGAGCGACAGTTTTCAGCAGGACGATCGCGATCGCAGCCATCGCCCCAAAAGCCCCTGTAACGCTGTCCCGCATGACTTCCAGCCTGCGTACCGGGTCGGGTACAGCCAGCCCGTCCGCCGCGTCCATAGCCCCATCTAAGTGCAGCCCGCCAGTAATGCCGATGCCCAAAACTACCACCAAGGCCGATCGAGTCAGAGCAGGCATCCCCAACAACTGCAACCCAAGATCCGCCACTCCCAGCATCCCGCCGATCGAAATCCCGATCGCCGGTGCCAACCGAGCAATGCCCCGAAACTCCAAAGTCCAAGACACCGGCACCGGCAAACAAGTATAAAAAGCGACTGCGGCTGCAATGGCAGCGCCTTGATTCCGGAAAAAGTCGATCGTAGAGCGAACCAATTTATTATTCACCATAAGATAGAAAGTTTTTGATCTGATATACAGTTGTCAATTCATTAGCTTGTGCCAGAATTGGAACTGTAACACCCTAGTCCTTTGGATCGGGTATTCCTCCTGTCCGAGCAATTTTCCCCGGAAAACCTCTGCCGGCAGCGCTTCCGAAGCTCCCTATCTAAAATGGCTAAACTAAAGATCCGCGTTTCCCGCATCCAGAATTCTAGCTAACTCCCTGATTTTCAAGATGGGAATATATTACAACAGAGGCTTTTGCTCCATGAGTTACGACCAATCGAATAACAGGGTAGTTGCTCCTTGCATCATCGATACAGGCATTGTCGTCAACAAGCGCGATATCAAAAGATTGCTGTTTGATTTAGGACGTGTCCGCTACCTTCACATCCAAGATGGCAAGACTTACAGCGAAGGCGAAGGGTACGTGCTCGAAGTCTTCGCCAACCCCCACCGGTCTACCCTGATTGCCAACCACGGGCTTTATTTGAACGTGTATAGTTTTGATTACCTGGAACTGAAACAGTCGCCTGAAGATGGTGCTTATTTTGACCTGATTCAAGACGGCCGGCAGTTGCGGTTAATTCCCCTCTCCAATCCTTTGCAAGAGCAAGTCTCCCGGAATTTAAATGCTGCGGCTTTGGATGCAGTTGTCGATCAGGTACTCTCAGGCCACTGGGATCTGCAATTGGATGAGGATGATTCCCCGTTTTAACCGTCAGTCAGTCAGTCAGTCGATTTTAGATTTACTCGCAGCGCCGTGAATCTGAGAGGATAACTAAGGTCTAAAATTTTTTGCCCTCCACGACAATTGTCGGAAAATTGTCTCTGTTTTTGGGCGGGGTGATGGTTTTTTTTGTCGCGATGTCATCAACAATAGATTAGATAACACGGACGGCCGAGTAGCGGTTAACGAGCATCGGGGACTAATGACTGAGGACAAGGCGAAATTTTCTTTTAAATGTCAGGCTAACTGCAGCCACACCCAAGCGCGTGCAGGAGTTTTTACCACTCCCCACGGTATTGTGGAAACGCCAAAGTTTATGCCCGTGGGCACTTTGGCTAATGTCAAAACTTTGACTCCGGCACATCTTGAAGACGCGGGAGCTCAAATGGTTTTGGCCAATACTTATCACTTGCACTTGCAGCCGGGGGAACGAATTGTCGCGGGCGCGGGCGGATTGCACAAATTTATGGCTTGGCCGGGCCCGATTCTGACGGATTCGGGCGGCTTTCAGGTGTTTAGCTTGAGCCAAATGCGGACTATTTCGGAGAATGGGGTGACTTTTCGAGCTCCCCGCGACGGCCGCATCATTAATTTAACGCCGGAAAAATCGATCGAGATTCAGAACGAGTTAGGCGCTGACGTGATTATGGCCTTTGATGAGTGTCCGCCTTACCCCGCTACGCGGGACGAGGTGGAGGCAGCGACAGATCGCACTTACCGCTGGCTGCAGCGCTGCATTCAGGCTCACTCGCGCCCGGAACAAGCTTTGTTCGGCATCGTGCAGGGGGGTGTTTTCCCCGATTTGCGATCGCGCGCGGCGAACCAGTTGGTAGACTTAGATTTGCCCGGTTATGCGATCGGCGGGGTTAGCGTCGGGGAATCGGGGGATTTGATCGCAGAGATTGTGAGAGTTACTGCGCCCCTGTTGCCGGCAAATAAACCTCGTTATTTGATGGGGATTGGCACCTATCGGGAAATGGCGCTGGCTGTGGCTAGTGGCGTAGATATGTTTGACTGCGTGATTCCGACTCGGCTGGGCCGCCACGGGACGGCTTTTGTGCGCGGGGAACGCTGGAATTTGAAAAATGCTCGGTTTCGGGAGGATTTTGCTCCCCTGGATGAGTCTTGTCCTTGCTATACCTGCCAAAAATTCAGTCGGGCTTATTTGGCCCATTTGGCGCGGGCTAAGGAGGCACTCAGCTATACTTTGCTGGCGCTGCACAACGTCACGGAGTTGATTCGCTTTACTGGGAGGATGCGGGAGGCGATTTTGGCCGATCGATTTACCGAAGAGTTTGCTCACTGGCTGACACCGACTGTCGATCGATCGTGAGTTCCTTGGGTGAAGATATGCGACAATTATTAAAATTGTGTTGGATAGGTAGGTTGATTCATGGAAGCTGCATTACTGTTGGCTAAACTGCCCGAGGCTTATGCAATCTTTGACCCTTTGGTTAATGTTTTGCCAGTGATTCCCGTGTTTTTCTTGCTGCTGGCTTTTGTCTGGCAAGCGGCTGTCGGGTTCAGATAAGGTTGATTGCATTAAAAACAGGGGCAATTTACCAATTGCCCCTGTTTTTAGGTGTTAATTTTTGTTTCGTTCTTCTTTCTCTTCTCGGACTGGACGCAGGGGTGGCCAGAAACCGGGTTTTTAACCAAATACTTGACTAAAACCCTCAATCTCTAGGAAAAACCCGGTTTCTTGAGATTGGCGCAGGGGTGGCCAGAAACCGGGTTTTTAACCAAATACTTGACTAAAACTCTCAATTTCTAGGAAAAACCCGGTTTCTTGAGACTGGCGAACCATTCCTATATCCATTACATCCGTTAAAAAATCCGTTGCCGAACTTCTTTCAACTGCCGCCGATCGCCTTTTGGAATGCCGGTCTTTCGGAGATCCGCTTCATGTAATCTAAAACAGCCGGATAAGCGCTGAGGTCTAGTTTTAGCACCATCGGAATGTAAGCCAATATTGACCCGACTGCTGCATCGGCGACGCCGAATTCATCACCCATTACAAACGGCTGTTTCTCGAAGATTTGATTAAGCGGTGTTAACAAGCGGGGAGTTTCGCTATCGCGAGTTGCTTCTGTAAATATTCCCGACCCCAGCGTCGCGTTGGCAAAAATGACCCACTGCACAATTTCAGCTTGCTGCTCCAAAGTCTGGGGCATCTTACCGTATTTTTGAGCTAAATACAGCAAAATTGCGCCGGATTCCCAAAGTTTAAAATCTCCATCCACAATTGCCGGTACTTTGCCGATCGGGTTAATTTCCATAAACTGTGGCTGCAAGTGTTCCCCTGCTTGAATATCTAGGGTGACGAATTCGTAGGGAACCCCTATTTCTTCTAGATACCACTTGACAATTGATGCCCTGCTTTGGGCTCCGCCGTAAAGTTTAATCACGGAATTTTTATCCTTGTAATGCAATATTGCTGTTATAGCATTTTTGGGGAATTGGGAATGGGGAATTGGGAATGGGGAATGGGGAATTGGGAATTGGAAATTGGAAATTGGGAATTGGGAATTGGGAATTGGGAATTGGGAATTGGGAATTGGGAATGGGGAATTGGGAAAATAACTAATGACTAATGACTAATGACTACTGACTACTGTCCTGTAATTATTGTCGCTTCTGTTAAATGCACAAACAAGATTCTACTACCAATAAAAATCAAAATTGAGCCGCCCAACATTTCGATTTTATTAGCAAATAAGTTGCCGCATTTGTGTCCGATAAACACACCCGCAAAGGCTAAAAAGAAAGTAATAAATCCGATCGCAGTCACCGCCTGAGCAATAGAATCTTTCAAGACAGCAAATCCGACTCCCACTGCGAGGGCATCGAGACTCGTCGCCACCGACAGGGTTATCAAAGTTCCGGTATGTAAGGGATTGAACTTTTTTTCGCTTTCTTCACCCTGCAGCGATTCGTAAATCATTTTACCGCCAATAAAACTCAAAAGCCCAAAAACGATCCAATGGTCGATCGGTGTTATCCAAGAACTAAAACTAAGACCTGCCAACCATCCGATTACGGGCATCAAAGCTTGAAAGCAGCCGAAAAATAAGGCTATTTTTAAAGCTTTATTGAGCTTCATATGTTTGATTGCTAAACCGCTAGAAATCGCCACAGCAAAAGCATCTGCTGCTAGTCCCAAGGAAAGAAAGACGGTAGTGGTTGCATCCATTTTTTTAAAGTGTAAAACGTTACGATTAAAGGTTTTTTTAGACAATTTTAGTCTACACTAAACATCGAGAAAATAACGTTTTTATCACAATGCCTTCATTTTTAAATCACATTTATTTCATAATTTGCAGGTTGAAAAATGCGGGAATTAGTTGTAATGTAGGATCGGGAGTTTTTCAGTACCAAAGGTGAGAATGCCGCAATCTAAACCTTACCAGCCATTGCTGTTGAGATTACTGCACGGGCTTAACGGTGCGATCGCCCTTTTAGCAATTTTGACCGCATTTTTGGTGTATAACGCCTATGACGGGCGGTTGGGCAAAATCCCCGCGCCTCAGATTGCTGATATTATCGGGATTCACGGCACTTTCGGCAAGCTGTTGCTGTTAGGAGTCATGCCGGCTTTTGCATTGTACAGTTTCCACGCAGGTCAACAACGCTTGGTGCAGCCGGATTCTTTTGGCAAACTAACTCAGTTGGGAAAACCGATTTGGTGGTACAGTTTGCACCGGATTGTAAATACTTTGATGTTGTTAGCGCTGACTTGGGCGATCGCCTCTGGAAGTATGGTTAAGGAAGAATGGCTTCCGGCGGGGGATTTGACGCAGATTTGGTATTATTTGCACGCTTCTGGTTGGGCGGTATTAGTGTTTTGTCTGCTGATGCACTTGTTGATGAGTGCGAAAGTGGGGGGTTTACCGCTAATTTTGTCGATGTTTGATGTTGCGTACCGCCGGGAGGATTCGCCGGCTGCTTGGTGGCGCAAAATTCGCTCTTTTGTCGATCGATCTTAATGTAATACCAATTTCATAAAGTAGCGCTGGATATTACCCCCCAACCCCCCCTTATAAAGGGGGGGCTAAGACTTCATCTATAGCACATATGAAAGAAAAATGGTATAAAAATGAACAAAAATATCCTATTAATTGTTGTGGAAATCGTGGTAATGGGAGGCTGGTTATTTGCTGTTATCGCGCCTTTATTGTTCCCCTAATCCGCTCGCCATCGGCTTTGCAGCAACGAATTTCTGTTTTGCGGGCTTTATATCAAACGATCGGCAATTCTACGATAAACTCAGCACCGCCCCCACTTTGAGATTCAATTTCAGACTGTACTGGAGATTGAACTGTAAAAATACCGCCGTGCAATTCTACAATAATTTTATAGCAAGCCGATAGTCCCAATACTGTAAAATTTTTCCAGGATTTAGTATTGCCAAATGGTTCAAATATTTTCTGTTGAATCTCTGGCGAAATCCGGCAGCCGTTGTGGGCGATCGATACTGCAATAAACCTGCCAGAAAAATGCTCTACTATATCTGTTTTAATTGTAATGATTGGCTCGGAGTTGTCAAGACTGTTAACAGCATCAATCGCATTGCTGAGGATATTCGTAAATACTTGGCTGAGTTGACCGGGATAACACAAAATTGGTGGCTGGTTGTTATATTCCTTGACTACTAATATTTTGGGAGACAGCCTGTGAGCGAGCAATAGCAGTATATTGTCGATAGTTTCGCGAACGTTGGTGCGTTCTTTGTTAGCTTTGTCAGGAAGTGAAATTTTCCGAAAAGCCACTACGAGCTGCCGAATGCGATCGGTTCCTATTTTCAGAGAATTGAGAGTTTCCGGCAAGTCTTGGCTGATAAAATCTAGGTCGAAGGTTTCTATTTCTCTGGCAATTTGCGGCACTGGTTGGGGGTACTGTTCGCGATAAAGGTGAATTATTTCTAGCAAATATTTGATATAATCGTTGACGTGAATCAGGCGACCATAAATAAAGTTAATTGGGTTATTAATGTCCTGGGAAATTCCGGCGGCGAGTTGACCCAAAATTGCCATTTTTTCGCTTTGTACTAAATGCTCTTCGGTTCTTCTGAGTTTGGCTAATACTTCTTCCAAAAGTTTGAGTTCGTCTTGAATTTGCCCCTGGAGTTGCGATTGGGAAATTGCGATCGCCAGCGAGTCTGCTGTTGCTTCCAAAACTTCTACCTCGTCGGGAGTCGCAAACCGCCGATTAGCAATGGCGAACAGATATCCCAGCCGATTAGTCTGAGTCAGTACGGGTACTGCTGCGTAGCGGCTGTTTGCGAGTTCTAGATGGAAGGGCTGTTGAGAGGTTGCGGCATCAGGGGCGGAGGTTTTGTTGAGAAGTATCGTTTCGCAACGCTGCAGCCTTGCAGCTAAATCTCCCGATGGCCCTCCCGTCGCGCCGAAGATTCCCAAGCGCTGCGGTAAACCTTTTCGGCAATATTCCCAGCAAAATTCTACTGTATCTTGTCGGGGATCGTACCAGCCGAATATTGCTCGATCGAGCTTGAGGAAAGTACCGAGTTCTTCTACTGTTGTTTGCAGGGTGCGATCGAGCGGCAAGCCAGCGCGAATGCGGCCGCTCAAGCGGTGGATCCGGGCTTCTGAGCGAGTGCGGATGTAATTTTGGGCAAACAGCTTATTTGCTGCCATTACTGCGACAATAGCTGCTGCTAAGAGTATGGTGGCGGCTGCTGCTAATATGTTTAAGGCGATTAGTTCTTTTTCGATGTTGTGGGAAGGAATTACTAGGGCGATCGACCATTCAGCTTGCTCTAAGGGAAGATAAGCAACATAAACTCTGGCATCGTTGATTTTGGTCAACAAAATGCCCGTTTTTTGATAAACCATCTCCCTGGCTACATTTGCCAAATTAGTATCTGCAGATTCCAACAGACTCGGAGTCGGCTGGTCGATATTTCCGATTAACCGAGCGTCGGGATGGACAATGGGGACTCCTTGAGAATTGAGAACAAAAGCATAAGTTCCGGTTTCATATTCCAGTTTTTTTACTACTTCGGCTATTCTGTCGGTGCTGATTATGCCGTTCATTACTCCGATAGGCTTGTCGGCTGTTTTGTCCAGAAATTTTGCCGAATTTGAGCGCACCGGAGCCGAAATGGGAACAATACTCTGTTGTTTTAGGGTGCGAGAAATTGTAGGATCTGAAACATAGACTTCGCCAGCCATTGCTTTTTTGAAGTGTTGGCGATCGCTGACATTAATCAAAGCTCTGCCGACTTTTGTAGTGAAATAAAAACCGTCGGGATCGATTAATGCCAAATGCTCGAAGTCTTGCAGTCGATTGACTTCCGATTTTAAATAAGGCCCAGCCACTGACCAATTCATCGATCGCACCGAAGGAGTGTTTGCGAGAAGTTCTATCTGGGCCTTTTTCGTGCCAATCCAGCGATCGATCTTGTTCCCGCGCTGCTTAACCTCTAACAAAGCATTTCGTTCTAAATTGTCCACAATCAAGCGGCGCACGCTTTGATAGCTGATGCAACCAATGATGCTAGCTGCTAGAATTGTTGCGCCCAAAATTAACAGCACAATTTTGTAGGCAATATCGTATTTGCCCTTAAATCTCGATCGCAATATTCGGGTTAATTTCCACCACTTCACTTTCGCAAAGCTTCGCATGGTTTGACCAATTTGTGTAAAATCTTCAGCTAACCTGCGATGCACTTGCTCGCCTGCGAGTAGTCTGAAAAACTACTAGCATTCAATAAGTGCGGGGATTTTTTAAATTTTTCCCCCTGGCCGGCTCACTCTGTTAAACTGGAATCAGATTTTACCATATTTTTGATAAATTAAAACATTTCAGCGACTACTTAAGTCATCAGTCATCAGTCATCGATCATCGGTCATCAGGAACAAGTATTACACAGTAAGCTTTTTAGCGATCGGGCTTTTGCTCGTTACCAGTTCGAGCCAAAGCCTGGCCCATAGACCAATACGGTTCACTTAACATATTTATGCCCCGGAGATCCCCCTAAATCCCCCTTAAGAAGGGGGACGCAAGAGGGGATTCTTGTTCCCCCCTTTTTAAGGGGGGTTAGGGGGGATCGTCTTAAGTAA